>JAQURW010000097.1 GCA_028715425.1 Candidatus Omnitrophota bacterium | reverse complement strand
CCGCGATAATAACGATCATTCCCTCGACGACTAATAACATACCCGGAATGAGGGATGCCAAGGTGATATTTTTAACATTCCATTGATTCGGGTTACTCGTGTGCTTCGCATTGTCCGTTGCCAAAGACATAGTCACAAAATCATTCGAAAAAACGAGCAATGACATACCCAAAAGAGAAAGAACAATATCATGCAGCCAAAAAAAACTTAACGTCAGCACGCCGACAAATTCGATGACCTTCGTGACCTTATTGATGACCCAGGTCAGCATTCGTTGATAGGTCTTTCGGCTTATTGTTACGGCATCAATGATCACCTGTATACCCGGTTCGGTCAGGACCACGCTTGCCGCTGCTTTGGCCACATCCGTTGCATTGTTTACGGCTATTCCCATCTCCGCCTGTTTGAGCGCTGGAGCGTCGTTCACACCATCCCCGGTCATCCCGACCATGTGTCCCTGTGATTGCAGAAGTTTTACGATCTTATACTTGTCCTCCGGATATATCTCGGCAAAACCATCGCTCTCTTCAACGATCTTTATCTGCTCGGCCTCGCGTATGTTTTTAATATCCGCAAAGCGAATAACGTTATTTCCTATCCCGACCTGCCGGGCGATTTCTTGGGCAATAGCAATACTGTCTCCCGTGAGCATGATCGGCTTTATGCCTAATTCCCTGGCTGTCTCAATCATATTTTTTGAATCCGGTCTGGGCGGATCGGCCAGCGCCAGCAATCCTGCCAGTTGAAGATCGTTTGGATCATCCCCGTGCGATCGGGCAACGGCAATCGTTCTGTACCCTTTCCGGGAAAAATTTATTATTGTATCGTTTACGCTTGAAACGGTTTCTGGATTTAAAGACCGGCACAGGGACAAAACCGTCTGGCTGGCGCCTTTAAGGACCTTGCTGCGTTTTCCGTCGATTTCGACAACCGCCTCCGTCCTTTTCATCGCCGGATTAAACGGGGTATAGGCAATCTGTTTATAGTTACTGAGATCCGCTCCCGAATTTTTTGCGTATTCGATAATCGCAAGGTCAATCAGCTCCATGCCTTCCGCTTGGGAAGCCGCAGCCGCCAGCGCGACCGCCTCCGCTTTCCTGTTGCCGCAAAACCCGACGCAATCGATAACGGATAATTTATTCCGGGTTATTGTCCCGGTCTTATCGAAACAAATGACGTCTATCGAAGCAGCATCCTCTATTGAATCCAGCCTGGTGACAAGCACGCCCTGCTTTGCAAGCTCCATGGCGCCCACAGATTGAACGATCGTCATGACCGCCGGAAGGGCTACCGGGACAGCGCCCATTAAAAAAATCACAATAAAAGTGAATATCACCCAGGGGCTCACCTGAAGGAATAAGGCGTATAGCGCAACGAAAATTGATGCGGCAATCCCCACATACAGCATATATTTGACCACCGCCATCATAACTTCTTCTTGATGGGATTTTGGCTTGGCGATCTTAACCAATTCGGCTGTTTTACCGAAAAAGGTGTCGGCTCCGGTATTAATGATTAAGCATCTGGCCTTTCCCCGCTTTACAACCGAGCTTGAATAAATGATATCTGATTGGTGAGCGTCTTTTGGCAAAGACTCCCCGGTTAAGGCGGACTCGTCGACGGAAATTTCCCCGTTTATGATTTTGGCGTCGGCAGGAACGATGTCGCCGAGTTTGACGACAAAGATATCGCCCGGAACAAGCTCTATCGCCTTTCTCATCACCCATTGCCCGTCCCGCAATACCTTGGCGTCGATCGCCAGTTTTTTCTTCAGGAGCTCAATGGCTTTTTGCGATCCGCGGCTGTGCAGATGGCCGATAACGGCATTCATCGTAAGCAGCACAAAAATGATCCCGCCTTCGATATAATGCCGTAATATAAAAGAAAGCCCCATAGCCAATTCCAGTAACCATGGCATGGGGCCCCAGTAACGCAGCAAAAACTCCAGGAGCATAGCCCGTTTTTTTTCTACAATTTCATTGTAGCCAAAAGTCTTCAGGCGATTTTGAGCGCTCGAATCGCTGAGGCCGTTTTCTGTCGCTTCGAGAAAGGCAAAGGCCTCTCCCAAGGAAATCTTTTTATATTCGGAGGTATTTTGTGTCTTCAAAGCCATGACCATACCTTTATCTAAAAAAGTTGAATATGACGATTATAAAACCATAAACCAGCCTTTGCATTAAAGCAATCAAGGGGTTCAGAAGCCCGGTGAACAGCAGAAAAGCCAGGATTAAGAAACCATAGGGCTCAAGCCGGGCAAGGTTCGACTGCCCCTCTTCAGGGAGGAAACTCATGAGGATTTTTGAGCCATCGAGCGGCGGGATGGGGATCAAATTGAAAGCGCCAAGGATAATATTGATCTTAGCCACGAGCGGCAAGATGCCGGATAAAACAGGGGTGGCGCTAATACGGTCAAACTGCAGCAAAAAAATGGCAACGATGGCAATAAAAATATTTGTCGCTGAGCCCGCTAAAGCAACACAGAGTAATCCCGGACGGGTATTATGCAATTTGGAATAATTAACCGGCACCGGCCTTGCCCAGCCAAATCCGACCAAGAATAGCATGACCGCCCCGACAGGATCGATATGCGGAGCGGGGTTCAAAGTCAACCTGCCTGACCGCTTGGCGGTATCATCTCCAAAAAGATACGCCACCAAACCATGCGCAACTTCATGGGCAATGATGGAATAAAGAAGCAGAACCGCCAGAATAACAAATAAAACCGGATTACTGAATAGAAGCGATAATAATCCCATCGATGCCTCCTCAGACGTCGGGGTTGTTTTAATGTGTCTGCGCTATTTTATGGATGGCCTCGGATAAAAAAGTCCGGTAGTCTATCGCTAACTTTTCAGTTTTATGTTTAAGGCCTGCCGGATCGTGACTGTTTACCCGTTTAAGGGGATTCATGCCTCCGCAAGGCCGCGTTCATATCGTCTATACGATTGTATTGTATTTTGCGTATACGTCAAGGAAAAATCGGTATCCCGCACGCCATCCGATAGTCTATTGTTTTTCTGTTACGGAGGGTGTACAATAACGAACATCGACTTACCTTGAAAAAATTTTAGCAGGGAGGGCACATGAACGCCGTGAAAAGTATTGGAATAATGGTATTGTTGCTGGGGGGCATTGCGGTATCGGCCACGGTATCGTTCGCTAAGAACGATCACTCTCAGGAAGAGATAAAAGTTCTAAACGATTCCGCGCTTGCGCTTGAGAAATCAGATCCGGTCCTTGCGGCGCGACTGCTTAAATATGCGGCAGAAGAAGAAAAAGAAGCCGGGCAGATGGAGAATGAGAATGACAAGAGTGTGGACAACGAAGAAGCCGGCGTAAAACTTTTGCTGGAAGGGGCCGAGGCGCTCAAAGGAACCAACCGCGAATTGTCGAACAACCTCGCGTTTTATGCGGAAAGAGAAAAACAGGAAATAGCAGAAATGAAAATGAAATAAAATATGAAAATGATACTGAGGCTTATAGTTTCTTTGGTGTTCGTTATCGCGTGCGTGGTTTTTACATTCTCTTACTGGCAAGCGCGCCAGGAAGAAGTCCGTTTGAAAAATGAGCTCGAAAGAAGAGCTAGCATCATCGCAGACAGCCTGAAATTATCGGTTGAACCGCTGCTTCCTGCCGAAGACAGAAAATATCTGCAACGGATAGTGGATAAGTTCTCTAACCGCGAACGTCTGGTCGGCATCGCGGTCGATGATATCCAGGGGCATCCTGTATTGGCTTCACTGGGCCTTAAGCCGAAGTTAAAGGAATATCCCAAAGTGCTTGCGCATAACATACAGGAAGTCGAACGTTTGAATACTGAATACGGAGAATTCATAAGTTTTGGGAAAGACTCGCTGCACGCTTATTCTGTCCCGCTTGCCAGCAATGAAAAAACGACCCATGTCTTAACGCTTTTTCACGATGTTGCCTTTATACAGGAACGTGTACATAGGATATGGATCAATAGTTTTTGGCGGGCGTTGGTACAGGCCCTATTGATAACGTTAACGACGACATTTG
The DNA here is from genome assembly GCA_028715425.1 of Candidatus Omnitrophota bacterium. GTDB lineage: Bacteria > Omnitrophota > Gorgyraeia > JABMRN01 > JABMRN01 > JAQURW01. The sequence goes on along the minus strand of JAQURW010000097.1, from coordinate 4,777 downwards.
TTATTTATTTGAATGTCATGAAACCTATCAAAAAGACTACCGAGTGGATAAAAAAGATCAGGCGCGGAGAATCTCCGGAGAAACTCGATTCTAAGAACGAACAACTTTTGGGGCCGTTGGCCAGAGAGATAACCAAGATGGCGAAAAGCCTGGAAAAGGCCAGGATTTCAGCCGAAGAAGAAGCGCGGTTACGGTACGCAACAGAATCGCAATGGACATCCGATCGGCTCAAGGAATTTGTGCGTGAAAAACTTCATGGAAAGAACCTTTTTGTGGTTTCGAATAGAGAGCCGTACATGCATATCAAAAAAGGGAACGGTATCGAATGTATCATCCCTGCCAGCGGACTTGTTACGGCGATAGAGCCGATATTGAAGGCATGCGGCGGTACGTGGATAGCGCAAGGGAACGGGAGCGCCGACCGTGAGACGGTTGATAAGGACGATAAGCTACAAGTGCCGCCTGAAGAGCCTCAGTATGTATTACGGAGGATCTGGATAGAAAAAGAGCTCGACGACGGGTTTTATTCCGGGTTTTCCAACGAAGGGATATGGCCGTTATGCCATATCGCGCATACGCGTCCGATCTTCAGGGAAAACGATTGGGAAGCTTATCAGAAGGTTAACAAAAAATTCGCGGCGGCTGTTCTGGAAGAGATAAAAGGAATTGATGAACCGAACATCCTGATACAGGATTATCATTTTGCGCTCCTTCCGTCCATGATCAAAGCCGTGAGGCCGGACACGCGGGTAGCGATCTTCTGGCATATCCCCTGGCCTAATCCGGAATCGTTCGGTATCTGTCCGTGGCGCCAGGAAGTCCTCAAAGGAATGCTCGGTGCCGATCTGATCGGATTCCATACGCAGTTCCATTGTAATAATTTTATCGAGACCGTAGACCGTTTCCTTGAGTCGAGGATCGATTATGAGCATTTTACGGTCAACCGGGAAGGGCAGACATCATGGATCAAACCTTTTCCGATCAGTATAGATTTTAATTCGGCAAACAACTACCCGGCCGGTGCTGCCGAGACAAAGGAAACCCTGCTTAAAAAATACAATATCCAGGCTGAACTGATAGGGCTGGGAGTTGATCGTCTCGATTATACCAAGGGCATTGTCGAACGCTTTCGGGCCGTTGAACTGTTTTTGGAGAGATATCCCCTTTATAGGGGACAATTCACGTTTATAGAACTGGCCGCTCCCAGCCGGACGATAATCACAAAATACAAGGAATTTGTCGACGAAGTCGTGCGGGAAAGCGAGCGGATCAATGCGCGGTTTAAAAATAAAGGCTGGCAGCCAATACATCTTCTGATGAAACACCATAGCCATGCCGCGATCGCCCCCTTTTACCGGTATGCCGACCTGTGTTTAGTCACATCCCTGCACGACGGCATGAACCTGGTTGCGAAGGAATATATAGCCGCGCGCCAGGACGGGGCAGGAACGCTGATATTAAGCCAGTTCACCGGAGCTTCGCGGGAGTTAAAAGATGCCTTTATCGTGAATCCGTACGATGTCGGTCAGGTAGCAGAGGCCATACGCGCGGCGCTGGAAATGCCGCTGCCGGAGCAACGCGATAAGATGCTGCGGATGCGTGCGGTCCTCAAAGATAAGAATATTTACCGGTGGGCAAGCATGTTGATCGGGGAATTGGCGGGAGTCAGGGTGGAGAAGGCATAATCGGCGGGATGACTATGGATAAGCAACAGGAGATGAACTTCGCGTTGATGGAGGCTTGTAAACGGGAAAGAATCGAGTTCGCCTATCCGGCGCAGGCGATATAGTATAAACAGGGTTCGTGACAGGAGCCCGCACACGAGGGGCGCTATGGAACATTTGTTTGCTCAATGGGGCCAGATACGGAAAAAATTGGCGCATAGGGACCTCTTTGTGTTCCTGGATTTTGACGGGACCTTGGCACCGATAGCGGCGGCGCCGGAAAAAGCCGTTATTCTTGATGAGACAAAAGATGTTCTCGAAAGGTTATCCGCCGCTCCGGGGTGTAAGGTTGCCATCATTAGCGGCCGTGCTCTGAAAGACGTTAAAGCTAAGGTTGGGTTGCCGCGGATCATCTATTCGGGTGATCACGGTCTTGAGGTGGAAGGGGCGCGGCTTAAATATCGAGCTCCGGTCCCGGCCGGCCTTCAAGCCATTCTTCGGGATATTCGCGATACGCTCACGGATAAGCTCGCGCCGTTTAAAGGTGTCCTTGTCGAGTATAAAGGACTGTCCCTGGCCGTTCATTTCCGCCTGGCGGATAATAAAGATATTATGAGGATAAAGATTGTTGTTCACGAATCGGTTGCCGAGTATCTGGTAAAAAATAAGATAAAGATAAAACACGGTAAAATGGTCATAGAGGTTCGTCCCGCGGGAGAACAGGATAAGGGTAAGATCGTGCTTTGGCTCCTGGCCAGAGAACAGCATTCGGCGGGAACGAAAAAAAAGTTCCCGATCTATATCGGTGATGACACGACCGATGAGGATGCTTTTTTTGCGCTGCGCACGATCGGTCTTACTGTTTTTGTGGGCGGCAGTTCTCCGGGGCCGATGCAGGCGCACTATAGTCTAAAAGATCCCGGCGAAGTTCGAAAATTCCTGACATTGCTTCTTGATATGCAACAGGAGAAAGAACATGGCTGAATTGATCAGGGCCGGGGAGCCTTTTAGATTTTGTACGCGGCTGCATTTAACGGAGCTGACGGGGCTAAAAGCCTCTACGGTCGGAGAACTGCTTGCCTTACTTAAGGCCGTGCCGGGTTCGTCTATTTACCACCATACCCATAGATTTTTGCAGCAGCATCAGTATCTTTCTCCGGAACCTCCGAATGATTTTGCGTACTGGATAACGACCGCGGTCAGGGAAAAAGAACTCGGCGAAAGGCTGGCCAGTATCGATACGGTACAGTTCAAGAGTATCGATGCCCTGCGTGAAGAGATTATAACAACAATAGCCCGCTACCTTCGGGAAAGCCCCTCGGTGGGCGTCAAACCCGTTAACGAGAACGAGAGGTTCTTTTTTATGAAATCAATAAGCTTTATCTGCGAAACCGATTATGCGGCATATGACCTGAAAGAGTTCGCTGAGATATTACGGAAGATCACGATAGAATCGATCTATTATCATATTTTTGAGGCGCGGTTGAGACTGGAAAAAGAGACCAATGATTTCTCCCTCTGGATAGAAAAGGCCCTCGGCAACAAAAAGATCGCGGATAATATCTCGCGCCTTGATCCGTATAGTTACACACTTGAGGAGTTGCGTGAAAAGGTCGCGTCAATAATAGAACGATATATATAAGGAGTCCCCGCCCCCATGGGAAAGTTGGACCAATATGTCCCCATAGTCGGCCAGCCGGTAGTAGACGACCTGCGGCTTCTTGCCCGTAAGTTGAGCGGCAAGGTCATCCAGAACGTTAATTCGACGCCGGTAGGCGGCGGGGTCGCCGAGATACTGAACCGTATCGTCCCTCTTTTAAGGGATATCGGTGTCGATGCGCGCTGGGATGTGATAAAAGGAGGTGCGCAATTTTTCGAAGTAACGAAAAAATTCCACAATGTGCTTCATGGTAAAAAAGACGAAGTGACCGCGTATGACTATGACATATTCAACGCGACAAGCCGGGAAAACATTGACGCGGTCAGTACGTACGGCGACATCGTGTTTGTCCATGACCCGCAGCCGATAGAATTGATCGAAAAAAAAGCCGATAATAAGTGGATATGGCGCTGTCATATAGACGTCTCAACACCGGATCATGAGGTTTGGGCATTCTTGAGAAGATTTATCGACCGGTATGATGCCGCTGTGTTTTCTGCTCCCAGTTTTTCTCCCGAACTGCCGATACGGCAATTCCTCATCACTCCGTCGATAGATCCTTTAAGCGATAAGAATAAAGAACTGCCGCCGGAGGTTATCGATGCGGTCTTTGCCAAATACGGTGTTCCGACCGATAAACCTATCGTTACCCAGATATCCCGGTTCGACCGTCTCAAGGACCCGCTCGGGGTCGTAGCTGCCTACAAAAAAGTCAAGCGATACAGCGACTGCCGGCTCATTTTAGCGGGCGGCACAGCCGCGGACGATCCCGAAGGGGCTGAGGTCCTGGCGGAGGTCAGGGAGGAGGCTAAGGGCGATCCGGATATACACATTTTGCTTCTGCCTCAAAACGATATCGAGGTAAACGCTCTTCAGCGTGGGTCGGCCGTGGTCATGCAGAAATCGCTTAAAGAAGGGTTCGGGCTTACGGTATCCGAGGCTTTATGGAAGGGTAAACCGGTTATTGCCTCTCATGTGGGAGGCATTCCGCTTCAGATCGCGCATAAATATTCAGGGTTACTCTGTTTTTCAGTCGACGGAGCCGCTTTCGCGTTGAAACAGCTTTTGAACAATCCGCGCTTCGCTAAAAAACTGGGCGAGAACGGAAGAGAGCATGTGCGCACGAATTTTCTTATAACACGTCATCTTAAAGATTATATGTTATTGTTCCTTTCGTTGTATCATGCCGGGGATGTTATTAAATTATAGGCGGATCGGGGAAATGAAATTGAACGGGTGGATGTTCATGATACTATCGTGGACATCCATTTTATTTTCGCAGTCTTTTGCTTCGGCGGAAAACACTGCAAAGAATCCTTATAGGGGTGCTTATTATGGTAGTCATGCCGCTTTGGCCGATGCCCGGGAACAGCAGCTTTTTCTGACGGTACAATGGCCGGGGGACGGTCAGGTTATCTTGATTTTTCGATAGACTATGATATACTTATGTCAA
>JAQURW010000096.1 GCA_028715425.1 Candidatus Omnitrophota bacterium | reverse complement strand
CATAAGCCCGTCACAAGAGAACGGCTATGAAGACCTGATCAAGGAGGCCGACCGCGCCTTATATCTGGCAAAAGAAGGCGGCAGGGACCGTGTTATCGTGTCATTACCCGGGAGGTTGGTATGATAGAATGCCCAGTTATCGGAAAACGGGCGGCCATATTGATCATGGCCGCGCTTTTTTTTGCCTGTTCTTTTTTTGTATCCGCAGAGCAGGAAAAGATCCCAAGGTTAGAAGGGGTTATGGCGAATCCCAGATCCCCTCACGAATCTGTTGCGATCATAAACGGGCAAATGGTGAAAAAAGGCGACGTATTCGACCGGTATAACGTTCTGGAGATCGGCGCTGATTATTGTCTCCTTGGGGTAGCTGACAGCGCGGAGGTCGTTCGGGTAACGATCGATTCTGAGAAGCCGACAACAAAAGACAGCCCGGAGAGATAATAATGGAAAAAATGGCGCTCGTCAAAAATAATCTTCACATCATCATCGGTATCGTCGGGACCGTGATCGGCTTTATCTTTGCCGAAGGATGGCTCATCGCGACCGCCAGGTTCTGCGGGGCGTTGTGGGGAACGGTCATCGTGAGCGTTGTGACCATACCGCTTTCATGGCTTATCATCTATCTATCCGCCCATAATACGAACCGCGGTTTCAGGGAATGGCTCGCCGATAAGGAAGCAGGGCTTTCACGGCGCGCGCAAGCCGCGGTCAAGGGCGGCAAGACCCTCGTATTGGTCAACACCCTCATTTTTCTCGGCCCGGTCGTAATGTCGATCCTCATGCTCATGTTTGGCTTCGAACGGCGTAAGGCCTATCTGTACAGCGGTGTCGGCGCTGTTTTTTGCGCGGGCATATGGTGCAGTTTTTACGCGGGCATGTGGTGGGGGGTTGACAGACTATTTTCTCTTCCATAACCTCGCCAGAATAGCAGCCGAGACGATACACCACACCGCGAAGATGGCATTCGGGATAGCAGCCTCATTCGAGAAATGTTTCAGGGCCAGGACAGCGCCCAAGCCGGCATTTTGCATACCGACGCCGATGGATACTGTCCGGCAGCTTTTTTCATCGAACCTGAAAAGCTTTCCGGCGCCGTAGCCGAGCGCAAGACCTAAGAGGTTGTGCAAGACAACGGCGAGAAATATAACGGCGCTCATGGCGATGAGATAATTTTTATTGAGTGCGGTTACGAGACCGCAGATGAAGGCTATGAAGAGTGTGGACATGGCTGGGAATACAAACTTCAGTTTTTCGGCCTGGTTATTAAAACGCGACCTGAACCATAAGCCGATTAAGAGCGGTATAATGACCATTTTGAATACGCTCACGAGAAGAGGCCAGATATTAACGGGTATGAATGCCTTTGCGAATACAAAGGTCAACGCAGGCGTCGCGACCGGAGATAAGAAGGTAGTGAGCGACGTAAGAGATACCGAAAGCGCCACGTCTGCTTCAGCCAGATAGGTCATGACGCCCGCTGCCATAGCGTCCGGTACGGCCCCTGCCAGGACCAGCCCGAGCGCAAGCTGAGGAGGAAGCTTGAGGAGAAAAGCGATAATAAATCCCAGGGCAGGCATTATGATGAACTGCGCACAGGTCCCCAGCACAACCCGTCGCGGGTCCCTGAAGGTCGGGATAAAATCGCGGGGGGATAAGACCGCGCCGATGCCGAGCATGGTGAATGAAAAAAGGTAATCAACGTAATCTTTGAGGGGCGTTAACACTCCCGGCCGGAAAAAGCCGACTGCGACGGCGACGAGCACCCATACCACGAGTAATTGCGTGAACCAGTTGAGGAATTTATTGACAGAATTCATTTCGAGTTATTGTCTCACACAACGCTTAAGCAGGCAAATGAAATAATGAATTAAGGTTTAAAAAAGTTAGTATGCTTCTGTTGACTCGTTGACGGGTATATGATAAATTACATCTCTGAACAAACCAAGGCTTGGCAAAGAAAGGGTAGCTGTTCTCTGATTTGCCATGGTCACCGGTAAGAATTTCAGAAAAAAAACCTTCGTTTTCGCCTCACTGATCGTTTTAATAACATATCAAATCGTGTTTTCCCAGTCTTTTATGCTTCTTGATCATTCATCCCCTGATGACTTCCAGAAAGGGATCTGTTACGCGACCTGGTGCAAAGAGGGGTTCTCTTCGAGCAGCTCCGACCAGTCATTACGGGAGATAGCCCGGACAGGCGCAAACTATGTGCAGATCGTCGTTACGTATTATCAAAAAAGGTACGACTCGACTGCCATCAAACCGATCGAGGACCGGACCCCTTCTGACGACAGCGTTATCCATGCCATCGTCGAGGCCCACAAGAACGGCATGGCGGTCATGTTAAAACCGCATATCGATGTTATCGACGATACGGACGGCGGCCGCGCCGATATCGGTTTTGTGTGCGAGAAGGACTGGAACGCGTGGTTCGATAACTATAGCAAATTTCTTAAACATTATGCCGTGCTCGCCAAGAAGTATCATGTCGAACTTTTTTGTATCGGCACGGAACTGTCGTATGCCCAGACCAGGACCGAGGCCTGGCGAAAGAAGGTCATCCCTCTGGTGCGCAGTTTATATTCCGGCAGGATCACCTATGCGGCAAATTGGGACGCCTATGACACCGTAAAATTCTGGGATCTCCTCGATTTTGCCGGGATCGACGCGTATTTTCCCTTGGCCAATAAAGATAATCCTACGATCGACGAGCTTGTCGGGGCATGGGAGAAATGGGCGCAGAAAATAGAGGCCTGGTACAAAAGTGTCGGTAAAGCCATCATCTTTACCGAATGCGGTTATTGCAGCACATCCGGGGCCGCAAAAAGGCCGTGGGAAGAATCGTATTCAGGAGACGTGAACCTGGCCCTTCAGGCGGATTGTTACCGCGCGCTCATGAAGACGTTCTGGAATAAGGCATGGTTTCAAGGGCTCTACTGGTGGGGCTGGAGCACCTATTCTCTTTCAGGAAAGGGCGCGCACAAAAAGTTTACTCCTCAAAACAAACCCGCAGTCCGGGAAGTCAAATCCTGGTATTCGAATTCCCGCGCCTGACCGAACTATCGCAGGTATTTTCAACATAGGAAGATTGCCGATGGACGTCGAAGAGATGATTCGGCCAAAAACAGGCTTTCGGCGCGGATAAATGCAGCCTTGCCTGCCGGCACGGAATATGCTACAATGATGCAAATTTAAATAAAGGGTTTCATAACCATAAAAAGAACAGGAGGAGATGTATGGCGGAAACAGAAACGAAACATGATAAGTTTAAACGGCTGGCAACCCCGCGGGTAACGGGAGCGCTTAAGAAGATCGAGCTGATCGGCAACTTATCGTCGTCCAGCTACGAATATTCTCCTGAAGAGGTGGAGAAGATATTCAGTGCCCTCCAGCAGACTCTCGATAGTACCAAGGCGCGGTTTTCAAAGAGCAAAAAAGAAGAAACCAAAAAATTTGAACTGTAACGATACGTGCCGTATAATCAATTTTTATGCGCAAGGCTTATCTCTCCATGCTTATATCGGCATCGTGTCTTTTCACGGTGCCGATATACGGCGATGATGATTATAGCGCCCAGCTAAAAGATGAGGCTCTGGCCAGACAGGGCATCCGGGACGACCTGTCAGCCGACGAAGGCGATGCGGCGGACGAGGATATTCAGGCCGAGCAGGGCTATCCTGAACGCCAGGACGAGGCGCCCGCCGAAGATAGCGATGCGGATCGCAATGCGGCGCCTTCCCTGATCCAGCCTCAGGACGAAGATACGACAGCCGATCAGACCTCTCCGTTCTTAGAAACAACTTCACCCCAGGAAGACCGGGCAGCCGAAAAAGGAAATTAAGAATGCATTCATCTGCGTATATACTTACCGTTACTCTTAATCCGGCGCTTGACAAGATCGTCAAGGTGCCGGATTTTAAGACAGGCAAGGACCATAGGGCAAAGGGGTTCGTGTTAAGCGCCGGCGGAAAAGGATTGAATGTTTCCCGGGCCCTCGTCCTGTTCGATTGCGAAACTCTGGCAACAGGTATAGTCGGCGGTAATGCCGGGGAACGTGTTATCCATGAGCTGCATGACGAGGGCATTGAGAACGATTTCCTTAAAATACAGGACGAAACGAGGACAAATCTTACGATCATTGATCCGCATACAGGCATGATCACGCGGCTTATAGAACGCGGCCCGAAATTGACCGGAACGGCCTTTACGGCGTTCATGAGAAAATTCGATCTCCTTCTCGGAAAGGCGTCGTATGTTGTATGCTCCGGGTCCAATGCCTATGGACTTCCTGAAGTTGCCTATGGGGAGCTCATCGCGAGGGCGAAAAAAAGAGGGGTGCCGGTAGCGCTCGATACGAGGGGGCGTTCGCTCATGGCCGCTTTGAAACGGGGCCCCTCGCTGGTCAAACCGAATCTGGAAGAGGCTGAATATGCGCTGGGCAGGAAATTGGATACCATTAAAAAGATAAAACAGGCTGCGCACTATTTGCGCGATAAAAGCGGGGCGATAGTGCTTATTACCATGGACGCCCGGGGTGCGGTCGGGTACGACGGGAACGAAGTGGCGTTTGCCAAGGCTCCTCATATTAAATGTGTCAATGACGTCGGCTGCGGCGATGTATTCCTTGCGGCGTTCATAAGCGCGCAAGGAAGGAGAAGGCCTTTTAAAGAATCGATCGCTTATGCGACCCGTATGGCCTCCTACAGTGCGCGTACGGAAAAACCGGGCATGATGTAGCTCGGCTTTCAGAAATATCTCGATCAAGGAACGCGAGTATGCTTCGGCACTTAAACGTCGATATCAGCGGCAAATGCAATTTGCGTTGTCTGATGTGCTCATTTCAGGACGGGTTTCCCGAACAGGGACTGATGGCGTTTGCGACATTTAAAAAACTCAAGGCCGCGCTGGGAACGTTACAATCTCTTTCCTTACAATGCAATGCCGAACCCCTCTTAAATAACCGAATAGCCGAGTATGTCGCGTTCGCTAAAGGCATAAACAAGGATATCAAGGTCCTCTTTGTCACCAATGGCATGCTCCTCGGTCCGGCAATGATCTCGCGCCTTCTTGCGGTAAAGCCGGATGGCCTGTACATTTCGGTCGACGGGGCAACAAAAAATACTTATGAAACGATAAGAAAGGGCGCGCGATTCGAGAGGGTGATCAAGAACATAGAAGAACTGGCCAGGCAGAAAAAGGCATCCGGCAGCAACTTTTTAGAGATAGGCATGGTCACGGTGGCAAATAAACTTAACGTGGCTGAATTGCCCGATATCCTTGATCTGGCTATAACCTTAGGCGTGGATAGTATGTTCGTTAACGGGCTGGATATTTACAGCGATGAAATGAAGGGAAACGAATTATACGCCCGGTCGCGTGAAACCGTAAATACCGACTATGGTAAGGTCTTTGCCGGGATGAAGGACACGGCGTTAAAACACGGGATCAAGCTCGATCTTCCTCATTTATCGGCTGTTCCTTATCGCACCTGCAAACTCAACAGTTGCGTTGTTAACTGGAACGGCGAGGTCTCTCCCTGTGCCTTATTGTCGTATAAACGGTCATATTGGTATTTCGGTGAAAAGCATGTACATCCGAAAGTGGTTTTCGGCAACATAAAAAAACAAAACATATTTGATATCTGGGGCTCGAAAGGGTTCCTGAGTTTTAGAAACGATCTGCAAAAAGGGAAACTGCCTTATTATTGCCGCGCCTGTCTCTGGCAGCATAAAGTATTATGTTGATTTTTGTACTATCCTATCAGTATAACCTCATCTAAACCGTCAAACATTAATTTATACTACTATAGTTTGTTATAGTTTTTACGAACAATTCATTTTTGTTAGGTAATAAAATACTTAATTATAAATCAAAGTTTTTCGTTATCACTGCAGGTAAACTTAAATTGCCCCTAAATAATACAATTAAAAATGAGGTTATACATGGTGATTTTGCGCAAATTCTTATGTATATCATTGTGTTTGAGCCTGTGTTTTAGCACGACGGACCTTGTCTATGGCCTGCCGCAGGATGCCCAGGTCGTCCAGGGGGCGGCGACCATAACCGTTGACGGGAATACCATGACCGTCAATGCCGCGGCTGATACGATCATCAATTACGGTTCTTTCAATGTCGCTCAGAACGAATCGGTCATTTTTAACCTGCCGACATCATCGGACGCGATACTGAACCGTGTCACCGGCCCTGCCGGGAGCAATCTGTACGGGACGATCGAGTGTAACGGTGTTTTTATGTTAGTCAACCCCTACGGTATTACCGTAGGCCCGCAGGCGACGATCCAGGCGCAGGGCGTCGTTCTCTCGACCCGTGATATCACCAATATAGATTTTATGAACCATGAGTATGTGTTCAAAAAGCTGGACGAAGAGCGTTTTGGCGGGATGATCACGAATAAAGGCAGGATCGTGCTGCATGACGGCGGATTCGGTGTTCTTATTGCGGGGTCGATAAAGAATGAGGGAGTCATCATTGCGCCGCTGGGGACGATCGCGCTGGCAGGGGGGGAGATGGTTCGTTTGGATATAGCCGGCGGAGGATTGATTGCGGTCGCGATCGAGAAGGCGCAGGCAGAGAAGATATTGGACGCGGACGGCAATCCGATCACCGAGCAGATATCGTCGACAGGGGGTCTTGAGGCTGCCGGGGGGACGGTCATATTGGATGCCGAGAGTATCCCTGATATATTCGAGAAGGCGATCAATCTGGAAGGGTATGTCAGGGCGGAGCGTGTGGATACGTCCGGCGGGGTTCTGAGGCTTATGGGATCAGGGACCGCCGAGGTCGATGCGGATATCGACGTCCATGATGTTTCGATAGGCGAGGGGTTAACCGTCGAGGCAGGGGCGAGCCATATCACGCTTGACGGTGACTGGATGAACGAGGGGGTATTTCACGGCGGAAGCTCTGAGGTAGAATTTATCGGGCGGGATGCGTCGGTTATATACGGGGACAATGATTTTTATGATTTCACCTGTGTGACGCCGCTTAAAGAGTTATATTTTGAGGCAGGGAAGGTCCAGGCCGTTCGAGGCGCATGGCATATCGAAGGTGCGTATGCCGAAGGGGTAAAGACGCTGTCGACCGAGGCGGGGAAATACTGGTATCTTGATCCTACCGGAACGACGGTTATGAAATACGCGTGGGTAGAAGACGGGTACAATATGAGTCCCATAGAAATGCATATGGACCTTTCAACGAATAGAGGAGGCTGCTATAACTGGGATGCGGTGGTTACCTGGACGAACGGCAGCGGCATCGACAGTAAATGGTCGCGAGGTACGAACTGGAATAACGGTATGGGCGTCGGCACCGGCGATGATGCGGTATTCGACGGTACGAGCAACACCGATTCGTATGTCGACAGCGGTTTCGGCGGGTCGGTTGGCAGTGTAAGTATTAACGCGGGGTATACCAGTACTATCTATCTTCAGAAAGACCTTTTAATAACCCCGTCGGGCGGGAGGAGCGGCAGCTTTACGCAGGCGAATGCCAACAGCGCGTTTAACTGCGGTAGCTACAACCTGACCGTCTTCGGCGCTTTTACCTTATCAGGAGGCACCTTTACCGCGCCGGGTACCGGAAAAACTTTAACGCTTAAAGCCGGCAATATTAATTTCACCGGCGGATCTTTTGTCAATAATAGCGGAACCGTGGAAATTCGGGCAACCGGCCAAACTTTGACCACTGCTGAATCCGGCACCGCGACATTTTATAACCTTACCTTCGAAAATGCGACCTCCGACGGCAAAATAAACCTGGCAGATAGTTTTACGGTCGATCATACGCTTACGATCCAAAACAGCACAGCTGAGGATTACATAATCAGGTCCTCGGATGACGGTAACCGTACTATTACGGTCAACGGTGATATGACCTTTGCCGCGTCATCGGGCTCGGGCGATATTACGTTCCGTCAACTGCCGCAAGACGGCACAGGCAGTTTAAACGTAAATTTGAAAGGCAATTTTTCCATGAATAATTCCAATGCGCAAAATTATGCAAATATGAATTTCATCAATACAACGGCAGACCAGACCATCGACATGACCGCCGGATTTGTGGCAGTCGGTACCTGGACCATCGCTAAAGGGACTAAGACGGCGACATTTACCTCTGATATCACCTTGAATTCGGCAGGCGCCAATGGCGGAGGCAACCTTACTCTGACGAACGGTGTGCTGGATTGCGGCTCTATCAGCAGCCTTACCATGGAAGGAATATTTAAACAGGATGGCGGCACATTCTATGGCAGGAGCGCCGCTCTGACCTTTAACACGAGTCCGGCTGACATGCTCGAATCGGGGATGGACCTTAACGCGGGGACCTTTAATTCGACATCCGGCACCCTTACGCTGAACGGCGTAAACGCAGACTTTACCGGCGGCACGTTCGTTCACAATAACGGCACGGTTAAGATCATGGCAGGGAACTCGAAAACACTTACCACGGCCGAGGCGAGCGGGACGACCACGTTTTACGATCTAACAATCGACAACCATGATTCGGGATCAGGCAATCTTTATCTGGCCGACAGTTTTACCGTAGGGCATGATCTGAAAATATTGAATACCGGTTCTGCGACGAACTATATTGTAAGTTCGGAAGGGGGAAGCCCCAACCGCACCATTACGGTGAAAGGAGATATGACCTTTTCGCCGACTTCAGGGACGACGTATCTTGATAGCAGCAGCCGTTATATTACGGTCGATTTGAAAGGCGATTATCTGATGGATAGCGCCCTTGCTTACAATTATGCGAACATGAAATTTTCCAGCACGACCGACGACCAAACCATGACGCAGAACGCCGGCACGTTCGATTACGGAGCGTGGA
>JAQURW010000095.1 GCA_028715425.1 Candidatus Omnitrophota bacterium | reverse complement strand
CTGATCGCCAGAATAAGGACCGTTAAAATAAGCGCCGAGGCATATGCCCGCCCCTGAACCTCGGGCATCGGCGTGCCGAACTGAAAAAATATCGCCAGGGGCAGGTCGCCGCCGGCTGCAAAAGCGACGACGGGAGCGAATCCGTAAAACCCGCGGTGAATAAAAGCGACGCAGCGTCGCCGATCCCCCTGCCGAATGCCAGGAGCACCGCGGTAACGATACCCGGCATGGTCTGCCGCAGAACGACCCTTACCGCCGTTTCCAGGCGCGTCGCGCCGAGGGCATACGAGGCGTCCAGGAGTTCGCGGGGGACCATACGCATCACCTCGTCCATGGCCCGGCTCATTATGGGAAATATGAGGAACGCCACGGTTATCATGCCGCCGAGGAGCGAGGCCTTGAGCCCGAAAAAAATCATGATCGTAAAACCGAACGCGCCGTAGACGATCGACGGGACACCCCAGAGGACGTCAAAGGCAAAACGCGTAAGGTAGGCGCTGTACGAACCCTTGCGGGCGACAACATTAAGATACAACACCACGGGCAGGCTCGCGGCAAGCGCGAGGAATACCGCCCCGCCGGTCAGGTATAAAGACCCCAGGATCGCGTTCAGGATGCCGCCTTCCCTGCCGAGGTAGTATCCGCTCTTGGGCGGCTGGGTTATCATGGCAAGGTTGAGATACGGCAACCCCTTCGCGACAACGGTAAAGAGTATCAAAAAAAGCGTAAGAAGGATAAGGCCGGTAGCCCCTATCATGAGGCCTTTAAACAGCGTTTCTTCCAGGCGCCTTCTATCCATTATAGTAAACGCTCCATTTCGCCCCGCGTAAAAGCATCCGTGACACGATATTGAAATATATAACGACCGCCAGAAGGAGAAGCGCGGCAAAAAGAAGGGCCGAATCGTACAGGGGGATCGAAAGCATCTCGCCGTAATTATTGGCAATAAGCGCGGGCAGGGGATACGCGGGATCGAACACCGACCGGGGAATCCGCGCGACATTACCCACGACCATCAGCACCGCTATCGTTTCCCCGAAGGCGCGCGATAAGCCGAGAACTACCGCCGAGGACATCCCGGGCAGGGCGCATTTTAAAACGACATGCTTGACGGTCTGCCATTTGGTCGCGCCCAGCGCGAGGGACGCGTCTTTCAGGTCCCGCGGGACCGTCGAGAGGACCTCGATCATGACATGTATCATAACAGGGACTATCATCACCGCCAGCACTATGCCGCCGGCAAGGACGCTGTATCCCGCCGAATACGTCCCGAAAAAGGGCGCGATATGGCCCTTTATAAGAGGCACAATGACCAGGGCGCCCCATATCCCGTATATGACCGACGGAATACCCGCAAGGATATCGATGAACGGGCTTATCCATTCCCGCACCCGCTTATCAGCATATTCGACAAGATAGACCGATGTCAGGGCGCACACCGGTATCGCCAGGGAGCATGCGACTACCGTTACCCAGAGGGTGCTTACGATAAACCCGAGGAATCCGAATTCACCGCGCGACGGATGCCATGCCGTCGAGAGCAAAAGGTCGCCCAGAGGCCTCATCGCCAGGATCGGCCGCGACCTCATGTATAAGGCCACGGCGATAATAACGACGATCGACGACGACACCATGGCTGCAATAAACATTACCCGCGCGGCGATCGTATCTTTCAGAAGACGTATATCTTTCATAGACGGCCCGTATCCTGCGCCTTAATCATTCCCCAGTTTTTCCACCATCGCATCCAAAGTCTCTTTTTTCAGATTGACATATCCCGTCTCAGGCACGAACTTCTGCCCGTCGGTAAGCGCCCAGCGGATCAACGCCCTGACCTCTTTTTTCACGGGTACGCCGTTCGTGGCACAGAAAAGCTCACGCGCAGGCGGCGACGGATAACGGCCGGCTGCGATCGCATGGGTAAGCGTGTCGCGGTCGCCGTAATAATCCTCATCGGCGCCGATACGGCCGTCGCCGTTCACGTCGATCGGGACGACGCGTATCCCCTCGACGGGTTTTTTTGTCGCGGCGTCGTAAGCGTAATTCACGTTATTATATCCTATGCCAAGGAGATCTTTTTTGACCGCTTCGGCGACACCCGGGTCGCCGTACACGCCGATACCGGCGAGGTCTTCCTGTTTCTCACCGAGATACTTTGCCCAGGTCTCGGCAGCGCCGCAGGCGTCAGAGCGTGTATAGGCGCCGATGCGGGCGGGGATATCGTTACCCGCCGCTTGTCCCCATGTCTTGACGGTACCTGAAACAAAAATCCCCCGGAACACCTCTTTGGTAAGCCCTTTGGCCAGAAGATCTTTTATGACGGGGTTAGCCGCGTTGACTGTCGCTACAACGGCGTCCCTGGTGACCGGGACTCCCCATGCCCCCTTCTTCGTTTCTTCGGGATTGATATCGCGGGAAACCATTCCGATATCCGCAATCCCGGACAGGCAATCGGCCATGCCCTTGCCGGCGCCGCCCGCCGAAATATCTATTTTCACATCAGGATTGATCTTCCGGAACTCCTCGGCCCATTTTACCGCCATCGGGTAAAGGGCCCAGGCCCCGGACATGGCCACCCGCCCTTTAAGCCTCCCATCCGCAGCCGAATTCGTGCCGCCGATAAAACCCGCCATAAAGCCGGCCATCAGTGCCACTACCGCATATTTCCTCATCGTCCCATCCTATGCTTAGTATCTCCATCCTCCGGCATGACGATGCCGCACCATATCGTCTGACAGATGATCTGCGAGATATCAATAGGCTATTTCAGGTCGTGAATGATATCGAGTGCGGGTTTTCCCGGCAGTTTTGTTTGTCATCCATCGGCCTTTCGTGGTTACGTACCGTTTGTCCGCGTCAGGCGGCGGAGCCGAGCTTTTTCTCGAGTTCCAAATTTTTGAGTTTAAGGGCGGTTATCTCAGATTCGTATTTTTGAACGATCTCATCCAGATGGACTGACTTGCGGAACTCGTCGAATTCCTTGCCCTGGGCAAACTTGGCCAGGAGTTCTGCGTTTTCCTTTGCCTTGTCGCTCAGAAGCTGCAGTTTTATCCTGCTTTCCCCGATACGCAGCTTCAGCTCTTGCAGAGACTTTTTTTCCTCTTCAAGCGCCTTTTCGACCGCATCAGCTTCGGTACCGACTGATTGAAGTTTTGTAATAGATTCATTATTATTTTTATTATCCGCGGACAGACGCTCGAGTTCCCCGGCAAGTCTGGCTATCTCCGCCTCTTTTTGCGCGAGGACGGACGTCTTATCGTCAAGTTCTGCCTTAAGCCTGTCTGCCTCGGCCTTGGCATCCTGATCCCCCCGCTCGAGTGCGCTTACAAGCTTGGCTGTCTCTTCTTCCTTTTTCGCGAGCGCGGCCGTCTTATCGTCAAGTTCTGCCTTAAGCCTGCCTGCCTCGGCCTTGGCGTCCTGATCACCCCGCTCGAGTGCGCTTACAAGCTTGGCTGTCTCTTCTTCCTTTTTCGCGAGCGCGGCCGTCTTATCGTCAAGTTCTGCCTTAAGCCTGTCTGCCTCGGCCTTGGCACTCTGATTATCAGGAACCTCCTGAACGCCGGCTGCAACTTTCAGTTTGAGCGCCCGGAGTTCTTCGGTTACACGTTTCAGCTCGCCATTTAACTGATCGACCTCGGTCTTGGCAAGCAGCATTTCCTCAAGTTCGTTCGTATCCGGCATGCTTTTTATGGGTGCGCTGGCGAGCTGTTCCCGGAAGCGAACTATTTCTTCCTTAAGACGTTCATTTTCGCTCTTCAGCCGTTTTATTTCGTCGGGATCGACGCCGCCGAAAAGAGGCTTACTGCTTTTTGCCGCCAGCTCATCCCTGAGGACCACCTCTTCAGCCTGCAAGCGCCCCACCTCCGCCTTAAGCTGTCCGGCCTCCTCTAGAGCGCGCGCGACAAGACTATCCTTGCGGCTATCCTCTTCTTTCAGTTTTTTCATGTTCTCGGCGGTGATCATGATAGCGCCGCGCGGCGGGATGCGGGAATAATCCTTGATGAGGATCACCAGAACCGTGACGAAACAGATGCCCGTCACGATAAGAGGCACTATGACATTAAAGAACAGTTGGTCTCCCATTTTATGCCTTTGGTTTATTGTCCTCTGATTTTTCCTGGCTTCTCAAGGTCCGAAGGGAAAGTCTCGGAAAACTGACGGTCTCCCGGATAGGCGCTTGTGCCTTGCCGGCGCCCGCCTCTTTAATTTTTACGTCCTTCAGCTTCTCCTTCATCTCTTTAAACCGCAAGTTAACGGAACTCATGGAAACAAGAAAGTCGTCAATAGACCCATCCAGCGAGGTACGTTCCCCGTCAAGTTCGTTCCGGGTCTTTCTGATACCATCGATCCTCGTCCGGAGTTCCGCTACCGTATGCAAAAGGTCATTGCTCATTGTTTTTTCCCCGCAAGTACACTGTTAGCCGGCTGTTTCAAGGAAAAGGTGTTGCTGATGTTTGCGGTAAAACGGGTGGCCTGACATATCCTGGCGGCTTCGGAGGCAGATAAATAGTCGTTACTCATCGAGGCCATTATAATAATTCCTGCGGTTATTATTGTGGCAGTGTAATAATTGAGGGAATTATATCAGGAAAGAGCCCGGAGAGTCAAGGTATATTTGTATCGTCGGCAAACAATCGCATACCTCGGTATTATGCAGGAGGGGCTTACGCGGCGGTATAGATCTGGCAGACACGTTCGTATAAAAGCCTTAGCTCTTCCGGGTCATAGGCGGTTACTTTCGGCGTTATATATAGTATCTTATTCCTCAGCATCTCTTGTATCCGCGCGTCATCAGCCGGCTCTTTCGAGATATCGTTATAGATCCTTCTGATCGCTTCCGTATCCGCGTTCAAATATGCCATCATTTCCAGGAGTACCGATTCGAATACCGGCAGATAAACGTTCGTCCCGGAATCGTCGATCGCGCTTAACCAGGCCCTGCCCTCTCCCCGTAAGTCATTGTATGCGTTCACATTCTCTTTTCTAACGCAGAGGAACGTATGGTTAAGCTCCAGCCTCCCCTGTTCCTTGAGATCCAAAACGATCTCTTTTAACCTTGTTCCTTTTTCTCTTTTTATGATAAGGTTGGGGAAAAGCTTTTTACCGTCTGCATCCTTTAAATTTTCTATTTCAATAAGGGCTTTATATACCGGCATCATCTGTGCCTTATTCAATGCGCCCAGATCGTCCTCAACGCCGACAAAGAAAATCTTCTCCGGATGTTCGGTCAGTATTGTGGTGAGATTTGCCGTGAACATGCGCGCATTGACCGGCATGTCGTTTACGGTCTTCAGGTAATAGAGCGCCCCGGCAAGTTCGTCTCCGGTTATATCGTCCGTGAACATAACCTTGCCGATATCCTTCGGCATCACCATCATCAGACTGCCGCCCTTATGCGCCTTTGCCCGCTCCACACCCTCCATCATCTTTTCAGCCGTAAGAGAATCGTGGTAAAATGGCAGTTTCAGCGCCTCCGCGCTCCTTACGATCCGGTCAAACACTTCGCGTCTTAAAATACCCCTCGTCATCGCTATATGGCTGGTGATCAAGATATCAAGCGCGACCGCTTCACCGTGGAGAAGCGCGTATCCGCTGGCATCCTCGATGAAGTGAGCAAAGGTATGCCCGAAATCGACCTCTCGCCTCAGATTTTTTTCATAAAAATCATGCTGGATATGCCGCAGCTCTCCCCGTGCCGCCCTTCGTATGATGTCGTCTTTCTCCGGGAACGGGATGTTCGCAATCAGCTTATCACCGAACCGTTCTATATCCCCGAATAAATCCCTATCGGATACTATCGCCATCTTCAACATTTCTCCCATGCCTGAGGACAACTGCCGGCTGTCGAGCGTCTCAAGGAACGACGTATCGCTGACTACCGCATACGGCGGATAAAATGCCCCTATAAAATTCTTATGGCCGCGATAATTAACGCCGACCTTGACCCCGATCGCCGCGTCTATGATGCCGAGGAGCGTCGTAGGCACCCTGACATAGTCGATCTTCCTCCGGTAGAGCTGTGCCGCCAGGCCGACGACATCGGTAAGCGTCCCGCCGCCGACAGCGACGAAAACAGCCTTGCGGTCGCGTTTGTCCTCCATGGCCTTATCAATGATCTCAAAGACAGAGTCTATGCTCTTATTCTCTTCCGAGGTCTTACCCCGGTATATGGCGCATGACGCGATATGATGATCAGCAAAATACCGTTCGATCTTATCATGGTAGCGGTCATAGATCGCCTCGTCCAGGATAACCGTTACCTGTCTTCCTTTGACGATCGAGGCCAGGATATCATTGTCAGGCTCAAAGACCCCTTTGGTAAAATAATTCTTATACCCGATATCCTCCGAAGAAGCTGCATCCAGGACAATGCTGCCGCCCGGACCTTCACGTTCAACCACATGCCCCCGTTTCGGCGTATCTATCTTCTTTAATATATCCTTCGCTATCCGGCTGCGCCTTACGATACGGCTTTCCGCAGACCTTTCAAAAAAAGCGTGTATCTTTTCGCGCAATTCAAGGCTTAAGATATCCGTGTAGACCGCCGCAAAACTCCTTAAAAGGTCCTGCGCCATCCTGTCCGGCACCTTTTCCGGAGCAGCCTCCTGAAAAAGAACGATATTCTCATAGAGGAACTCGACGACCTCATCGACCCTTTCGGGCTGTTCCATGGCTGCGGCAAAAAGTATATTGGCGATAAAGAGGGCTCGTTTCCTGACAGGGCTATAGTACGAGAGGATATCTTTTGAGCTCATGTCCTCAATAAGCTTTGCTTTAAGCCCGGGCTCGTAACTATCGAGGTGCCTTCTGATAGCGTCCTGAGCGGCTGCGTTGACTATGATATCCTTACGCCCCAGGCCGGTCAAAAGCGCCTCAAGGATCTCCGGGGCGCCCGCCTCGGCAGATGCCTGCCGCATAGCCCTTTCGGCCAAATGCGGATTTGCAGACTTCATCGCGGATACCAGGACATTTCCGGGTATCGGCGGGCGGCCTTTTGATGCTCTCTCGGCAAGCGGGCCTATTATATCGATAGTCTCACCGCCGGGGCCGACCGCACTTACGGCGATCCTCCAGCGGTTCCATACGACATCCGACCACCGCGCCCCGATCATACGCCAGAGTATCCTGAGTTGCCCTTTCTCGAAACGCACCAGGCCTTTTTCGCAAAGCTCGATTATCGCCCTCTCGACACCGGCCCTTTCCTCATCCGGCACTTTATACTGCCAGTTCGTATTAGGGACCGTCGGACGGACTTCATTGTCCAAAAAAACGTTATCCAGGGCTTCTACAAGCTTGAGGGCATCCGGAGACAAGCGGAACGAATCGATATCGTCAAGGATACCCATGATCTCCCGGTAATAATATGAATCCGGGGCCTCGTGCTTTAAGAGCGATCTCACCCATTGAGGATCCAGGTCTCCCCGCGCCAGGAACATCTTCGCGCGGGTGACATTTTTCTCGAAAAGCATCGAGCAAAGTAAGGCTGTTTCTTCGGCCAGTTTCCGGCGCGGCCGGAATTTTCCGTTCTCATAGACCGTGACCATGGGCATATCGTCGATGCCGTAGATCCTCTCCTGGCCCTCGAGGTCTTCGACCGGGATCAGAAGAGGCAGGTTCTCATAATCGTCTATCAGCCTTAACCAGGGCACGGTAAGCCATTTAAACAATAACGAGCTCAGCTCGGGTATTTCTTCTTTCTTTATACCTTTTACGTAGACGACCAGATTGTCAAAATCGCTGTTCCGTATCATCAATCCTCTGGTATACGAGCTCGGCATCACTTTTATAGCCTTGATTTCAGCCCCGGGATTCAAGGCATGCATAACACGCTCGAGCCTTTTAACAGCCTTCTTCAGGACAAGCTCCACACCGGGGCTTGTCCTCAGGCTGGTACCGCTGTCAACCATCGGTGCTTTTGTATAAACAAACGGGCCCAGGAACGGATTGACATCCGCAAATCCGGCCCGTTGATATTCTCCGACCCTGAAGGCCTCGATCGCCTGCCGATCTCTCTGAAAATATTCAAGCGCGAACTGGACGTTGTCCGACCGTATGCGGGACCATTCGTTCTTACCGGCATATTCCAGCACCGCATCGAGCGAACCGATCTCGCCGTTCATGAAACGCACCACACCGGACCTGAACTCTTCCCAGAACGCCTTAATATCTTCGGCGCGGCCGTGCCTGCCGCCGTACTGTTGCAACCGCCCTATCGTAAGGCCCTGGCGGAATTCATCCGCCGCGTTCAAGGGCTCGTAATAAGCGAAGAGGGCCTCATTGATCAAAACGTTCGTTAAGCTGGTCGAAGCGGTCGATATCCGCCTGGTAGAGACATTGTCGTCGACCGCATACGCGTCAGGCGCGCATATAAAGGCATTGAGAAACCCCATCCGGTGCATCTGCACAGGAAGGTACTCGTCCTCGCCAAAGTTGTTCCAGACCGTGCCGAATCCCGCGATCCTGACAAGATCGCCCCTGGCGGCCATCACCATGCCTGAGACACGGGTCGTAAGGACCAGTTCATCGTTCACAGGATATTTTAATTGATAGGAGCCGGGCCGGTGGATCTTAAGCGTATCGGAATACGACGGCACGCTTACGAGACCCAGGTCCGGATGATCTTCCAGCGACCGCACCATCTTCTCGATAACAGGGCCGACAAGCCTGACATCATCGTCCCACATCACTATATAATCGCCCCGGGAAAAAGAGACCCCTAGAGTCCTGTTTATCGGTAAGCGGTTCTTACCGGATATAACCAGTTGTGAAGAAAATGGGGCTGCCCGAAGCGTTTCGATCAATTCCCGGATCATCGCTCCCGAAAAATTGTCCTTATCGGCCAGGACGATCACCAGTTCAAGATCTTGTCCGG
>JAQURW010000281.1 GCA_028715425.1 Candidatus Omnitrophota bacterium | reverse complement strand
GCACCGGCCCGATTGCCGCATCACCGTGACCGACGTATCGCCTTCTCTTGTTGCGGAGTACGGTAATGCGATCCGGCAGATGGGCCTTGTCAATGTCAACCACACGGTATTGAAGGCGCCGTGCAATCTGTCCGCGATCCCGAGCGCTTCTTACGATGTCGTCTATGCCAACCGGAGCATCCAGTATTTCGACAAAAAAGACCTTGCCGCAACGGTCCGGCATCTGTACCGGATACTGAAACCCGGCGGGCTTTTTTTTCTGATCGTCCCCGATAAGACCGATACCTGGTCGGAGATAGGGGCCAGGCTCGACCGGGACTTGTATGTCTCGGTGGGCGGCGGCATCAGGAGATTTTATGAGAGCGGGGAGATATCGCTTGTGTTTCCCGGTTTTGACGTCGTGTCCGACATACCGGTCCTTGACAGGACCTATGCCGAGATCGGCGATCCGCATGTGTTCGGCATACACCGCCTGATTCTCCGGAAACATCCTTCGGTTGAGGTCCTGAATAAGGACGCGGTGATCGATATGCGGTACGCCGCGTTCGATTTCGACGGGACTTTGGTCGACACCGAGGACCGATGGCAGGAAGTCGAGATGAGGTTTTTTACCGCCCGGTTCCTCGAAAGCGGGGCGGCCCGCGATGAGACAGAAGCCAGGGCGTTGGCGCAGGAATTCAGGGCCGCTTCCTGGGGCACCATGCAGGATAAAAGGATGATGGCGTTTGTCGCTATGATACGAGACCACGGCGGAACGGCAAAAGACCCGGAGGCGTACGAGCGCGGGCGGGTTGATGCCGTAAATGATGCCGTCGATAATTGGCAATGGCCCAACCCGCGTTTTCCGGGAATAACGGGTTTTCTGGACCTTCTAGGTGCCTCGTCAGTTCCCTATTGTATCGCCACGAGCGCCAGGCCTGTTATGAAGGTGCGGCAGTCCGAGGTATTCGGCCTGGGAAAATATTTCAATCCGGTAAAGAAAAACATATTCGGATCGCCTGAATCCAAGGAGGAAATCTTAAAGAAGATCATGAAGGATAACGGTTATGCCGGCAATCAGGTCGTCATGTTCGGCGACAACCGTGTCGACATACGGGCGGCCAAGGCGGCCGGCTGCATATCCGTTGCCATAGCCAAGGATGCTGCGGCGCGGGGGCTTCTGATAAAGGAAAATCCCGATATTATTATTAACGGCAGTTATGACGATCTCCGGGCGGTTATCCAGGCGCTTCAACTCGGGACGAGGGTTCCTGCCGGCCATGATACGGGCACGGAAGATATAGCCGGCTGCATTAAATATATGCATGGCCTGACGATCCCGGCAGGTATCGAAGAAATGGCAACGGCGCGGAATGTGCCGTTGGAGGAAGTAGCCCGGGAGATCAAGGCCCTTCGCGGTTTGGGGCTTGTACAAAAACCCGAAGGCGCTCTCTCCGGCGTTCCGGAACGCTTTATCCTTGATCCGGTGGTCCGCGGCCTGACACCGGCTCAGCTCGAAAAGGTCCTCGGCATAAGCGATTTTACGTATGGCAAGGTCATTGAAGCGGTCCAGGGGATCATCCATGATGAAAATATGGACATCGGCCGGTTCGTGCGCCGGACAGGGAATGCTGCCGATCATGCCGGGGCCGAAAAAAAAGTGCTCTGGCACGTCATCGTGAACGAATTGATCCCCGAGGCGCAGGAAAAGATGGGACTCGTGACGCAGATAAACCGGATGTCCGAACGCGCGAACGGGCCGGAGCGGATCAGGATATTGCGTAAGGATGAGACCCTGAAAGATGTCCTGGAAACCCTTGCCGGAGACCCGTTCAATACGGTCCATGTCGTCCTGAACGATGCGTCGAGAATGGAGACGGAAGTCCCCCGGGCCGGAGACATAAAAATCGCCGTCATGCGC
The DNA here is from genome assembly GCA_028715425.1 of Candidatus Omnitrophota bacterium. GTDB lineage: Bacteria > Omnitrophota > Gorgyraeia > JABMRN01 > JABMRN01 > JAQURW01. The sequence continues at coordinate 610 of JAQURW010000281.1, read as the reverse complement.
GGCGTCCTGGGCACCTATACCCAGCTTGAAGCAGCCCTGGCAGTGTCCCGGGCACTGGACATAAAAGACCGGTCCCTCCGTAACCGGCGGCTCGGCCAGTTATATACCTTACTTACCGGCAAGTATTATACCGGCGCCCTGCCCGATACTGACGATGCCCGGCAGCTGGCGCTGGCGGTCATATTCGACCTGCCGAAGATCACGGTTACCGATTATAAGGAACTGGAACGCCTCAATAACAATCTTCTTGCCTTCATCCGGTCCGCGTAACTGAAGTTCACCCGGACGTCTTATAATCCAAACTTTTTGAATAAATAGTATTTAGGGAAATCGATGCCCAGGGTAAAAAATGCAGAAAATGCCAATACGACAAGAACCTGATTTGTCGTAAGGGCCGGGACGAAATGACCCACAATACACAAAAGGGCAAAGCCGACGATTGTTGCCCCGCTTACGATGAGCAACTCTTTTCCCGGGAGCGACGACCAAAAATGCCTCCGCTCCCGTACGATCAAGACCCTGAACTGACTGTTAAAAATGAGATTCAACATGACCAAAGTGCGAAGTTTTTCCCCATCCAGGTGAAAATATCCCCTAGCCGCGATAATAA
>JAQURW010000280.1 GCA_028715425.1 Candidatus Omnitrophota bacterium | reverse complement strand
AGGCAGCCATGCAGGCGACGGTTGCGGCGGTGAGCCAGGAGGCAAAAAAACATCACCTATTCAAACCGATCGTTATAGCGGTCACTATTTTAACCAGCCTGCAGGACGAGGACCTCCGCGCTCTCGGGTTGACCGGGCGCGTGCACGACAACGTTATGCGGCTGGCAACCCTGGCAAAAGAGGCCGGGCTGGACGGCATAGTCTGCTCGCCTCAGGAAATAAAAATGATCAAGGATGCCTTCGGCGACAGGTTCGTTACCGTAACGCCGGGGATACGGCCCGCATGGGCCAGCGAACAAGCGGATCAAAAGCGTGTCGAGACGCCGCGCCGGGCGATCGCCGACGGCACGGATTTTATCGTCGTGGGAAGGCCGATATTGAAGGCAAAAAAACCGGTCAAGGCCGTACGGCAGATTCTGGAGGAAATGCAATAAATGGATACGGCAAAGGTGCTCGAACTTTTTAAAAAAACGAACGCCCTTCTCGAAGGGCATTTTCTTCTATCAAGCGGGCTTCACTCGCCGCGGTACCTTCAGTGCGCTCTTCTTTTACAGAACCCCGACATCGCGGAGACCCTTTGTAAAGCGCTGGCAGGGAAATTTTTAAAAGCGAAACCGACGGTTGTCATTGCGCCTGCCCTCGGCGGCGTGCTGGTATCCTACGAACTGGCGCGCGCGCTCGGCGTCCGGGGTATTTTCACCGAACGGGTCGACGGTGTCATGCAGCTCAGGCGGGGATTCTCTCTTGCGCCGGAAGACCGGGTGATCGTGGTCGAGGATGTGGTCACTACCGGAAAATCGACCGGCGAAGTCCTTGACGTAGTGCGCGGCTACGGCGCCTCGATCGTCGGCATCGGCGCTATCGTAGACCGCTCAGGCGGGGCACTTGCGCTGGAGCTTCCCGTAACAAGCCTTATTAAAGTACAAGCGCCTGCCTTTAAGCCTGAGGCGTGTCCGCAGTGTAAAGATAACATTCCTCTCGTTAAGCCCGGATCCAGGCCGCAGAAGAAGATCTGATGCGGTTATTTTGTCCAGCCGGCCTTTTTACCTTTGGTCCAACCGGTCGGTGTCTTACCCTGCTTTTCCAGACCGCGCGGCGTTTTCCCTTCTTTGGCTAATCCCATCGGCATAGTTCCCGTTGTGGAATATTTACCCATAGCCTTTCCGCCGTCTTTTGCATACGACGGGGCGGCGACACCGAGCAGAGATACCAGAGCGATCGCCAAAACTGCGACAAACCATTTTTGTTTTAACATAGACCCCTCCTTTTTGTAAAGCGTAAATAAAATGTTTACAAGAACACCACTATACGCCGTTTTACGAAAGGGTCAATATCAGAAAGCCGCTAAGGGTTGACCTTTTTCGCCAGTGGAAGTAAAAAACCCCAGTAAGATAATACTGGGGTTTTTTGTAATGGCGGGGACGATGGGATTCGAACCCACGGTCACGTGATCGACAGTCACGGGTCTTAGGCCAGCTAGACGACGTCCCCCGGGAAATTTCGAAGAAATTTTTGCCCTATCACTGTCCCGAAATCAGTTCATGGCTCAGATTTCTCTCAACCGTTAAGGTTGCTCGAAATCTTCGCGCATTGATTTCGGGACGTTTCGCAGGCAGCTATCCGCATGCGAAACTGGTGGGCAAGATAGGGCTCGAACCTATAACCTTTCGGATGTAAACCGAATGCTCTAACCAGTTGAGCTACTTGCCCTTATACCGCGATCCTCACGCCGGTCCGAGCATTATGCTAAAGATGCCGTCGCGGTCTTGGTATACTATCACAGAACAATCGACGTGTCAAACGTTTCTGTCCCCGGTATTATATACTAAAACCGGACATTTGAAAAGGGCGATGGCCGCGTAAATAAGGAACTTTCTACGGATACGGTTTGTCTAAGGTGATAAAAGGAGGGTCACATGAAAAACACTATCATGAAACAAAAAGGGTTCGTATTGGCGGTCGCATTCCTGGTGTCGCTGTCCCTGGTTCCTTCGGATGCATTTGCCCGGGACCGGAGGGATGAACGCCGCGGCCAGGAGCATCGCAATGGAGATCGCGGGAGGACGGTTACGGTCGAACGGGACCGTAACCAGACCAACGGGATATGGATCGGGGCGGCAGTAGCCGCGCTTACGCTTACGGCATTATTGGCCGCAGCAGAGCGTGACCGCCGCGCACGGTATATCACCGCGCCGGAACCGGTCTACGTGATGCCGGCGGCAGCGCCGGTCAGGCCGGCGCCTGTTGTTATTAACGGGGTAGTATATTATCCTATGTAATATTTGTATTGCACGGATATTTTATTAGAAGTAGAATAGGCTGCATGAAAAACGAACGGAACCATATCTATACGGGATTGGTGGCGGTATGCGTGATGAGCCTCTTGCTTGTCTCATATATGCTGTTTCAGCATATATGGTATAAGTTTAAAGTTCTCAATACGGCAAAAAGCGCGGTCCAGGCAGAAACAGACCGTATCGTAACCGAGATCGATACGATCTTTTTTGACATAAGTTCTGCC
>JAQURW010000279.1 GCA_028715425.1 Candidatus Omnitrophota bacterium | reverse complement strand
AGATCAAAAAGTGATGCCTCCATGCATGATATAACGGAGAACCGAGGGCGACCGGTAAGACAACAGGGACCAGCACCCATACCCATAAGATGATATTATTCCTTGCGGTACTGTAATCCGGAAATGCGCGGCCGATCATCTTCTTAAGGGAGACCGCCATCCCGGCCAGGATAAAAAAAAGGTATAACACCGGCGTCGTGATGCCGATCCAGGCAGGCGTATAATGCCAGGGGACTTCCCGCGGGATATATCGCGTGCCGAAATACAAAGCCGGGGTCGAATATTCGCTCAGTATAAGATGCCCCTTGCACGCTTCCAGAAAGCGGCCCCACGGATCTTCCCACAAAAAAGGCCAGAGGAGTATCGCGACGGGTATGAAGATAAAAAAATATAAAAACAGGCTCGTCATTATTTCCACAAAATATTTGCGCTCGCCCTTTATAACCGCAAAATCGACGGCTACGAACAGAACGGTCAGTAAGGGTATGATAACACCTTGTATCCTGATGGTGACAAGGATCGCGCTTGCCACCGCATGCACCGCCGCGGCCGTCAGGTTTTTTTTGTCCAGGTACCGCATCAGTGTGTACATAGAGGCAATGAACATAACCATTATGGCGACATCTTTCGTGTTATAGAAAGAGTCCGCGAATATCCGCGGCGTCAATATCATAAAGAGGACGCCGAGGAGCGCCAGCTTCCCATCGCGGACAAGGTACCGCGCCAGAAAGAAAAAAAGCATGATCCCTGTCGCGCAAAAAAGAAAATTGAGCGTTATCCGCGAGCGGAATATATCATCGAACGCTGTTAATTTGAATATTCTTTCCGGCAGGTACAGAAATAACTGATAGGTCGGGCCGTTAATGTTGCTGGTGATGTCGAACATGGTCCGGTCGCCGGTTGCGATATAGTTTAATGTCGTGATGGCATACTTGCGGAGATAGGGGTCATCCCAGTAGGTCCCGTAATCCTTGGCAACCGAAAGGCCTATGCCGAGATAGACAAAAAAAATGCCGACAATAGCGAGCGGGATGAGCAGTTTTTCATTCCTGGCAATGGCCTGCATAGCTGGATTGTACATTCCCTTGTGACAAAAAGCAAGCAGGAAAATATTCACTTTTCAAGATATCGGTTTTATGTTATGCTGAGTCTTTACATGGACCATCTAGCCGAGCTTGAAAATAACAGCATATACATAATACGAGAGGCCTATTCTCAATTCAGGAATAGCGCTATGCTCTGGTCGATCGGCAAGGACTCCACGACCCTGCTCTGGCTGGCACGGAAGGCCTTTTTCGGCCATATACCGTTCCCCATAATCCACATCGATACCGGCTATAAATTCCCGGAGATCTATGATTTTCGGAACAGATTTGCCGGAGAATGGGGCCTCGAACTTTTGATCGCCGGAAATGACGATGCCGTCAAACGGGGAGTCTCGCCCCAAAAGGAAAAGCTCAACTGCTGCACCGAACTTAAGACAAATGCCCTGAAGAGGATCATGAACGAGCGTAAGTTCGCGGCGCTTTACCTCGGGATACGGCGGGATGAGCACGGCATACGGGCAAAGGAACGATTTTTCTCGCCTCGCGACGAGGATTTTGAATGGGATTATAAAAACCAGCCGCCTGAATTCTGGGAACAATACACCACCAGGGCCAAGGAAGAGACCCATATCCGGGTCCATCCCTTGCTCAGTTGGCGGGAAATAGACATCTGGGAATACATCAAAAGAGAAACTATCCCCATGGTCTCGTTGTATTTCGCCAAAAACGGCGCGCGGTACCGCAGCATCGGCTGTCACACCTGCTGCACCACGGTCCCTTCAAACGCCGGCACCGTGGATGCCATAATCGCCGAACTGAAGAACACGAACGTTGCCGAGCGCAGCGGCCGTGCCCAGGACAAAGAATCCGATTATATTATGCAGAAACTTAGGTCCCTCGGCTACATGTAGGAATACAACGTATGAGCGGAAACTCCCAACTTAAATTCGTCATCGTCGGCCATGTCGACCACGGTAAATCCACGCTGATCGGCCGGCTCCTGTACGATACCGGGTCCCTGCCGCCCGATAAGATAGAAGAGGCGCGGAGGATATCGAAAGACCTGGGCCGCGAGATGCAGTTTGCCTACCTCCTGGACCATCTTGAGGAGGAACGGCGGCAGGGTATCACCATCGATACAACACAGGCATTTTTTAAGACGCCCGAACGCGAATACGTTATCATAGACGCTCCGGGACACGTCGAATTCGTGAAGAACATGATCACCGGCGCTGCTCAGGCAAGCGCAGCCGTCCTGATCGTAGACGCAGGCGAAGGGATACAGGAACAGACCAAACGCCACGCCTACTTCCTTTCGCTCATGGACATAAAAAAGGTCATCGTTCTCGTTAACAAGATGGATACCGTGTCGTATGAAGAAAAACGTTTTCGCCGGATACATGACGGCATAGAAAAGTTCTTCGGGACTATCGGTATAACCCCTTTACGCTACATACCGGCCTCCGCGCTCAAAGG
>JAQURW010000278.1 GCA_028715425.1 Candidatus Omnitrophota bacterium | reverse complement strand
GAATTTGTCAAGAATTTTCTGGATAAAGGCTTCTACTTCGCTGTATTTCGTTACGTCGACTTTCCCGGTAAGGACAGTGCGGCCTGTTTTTGAAAGCTGTTCCTGGGCGCTCTGTAAAGCGGCTTCGCTCACATCACAAATGGCAAGGTTGGAACCGGCTTCGGCAAACGCGGTACTTATGGCTAATCCGATGCCGCGACCGCCGCCGGTTATTAGCGAAACCTTGTTTTCAAGTTTCATGATGCTCCATATTCTATCAGTGTTTGTTTGGATGTCAAGGAAAAATAAAAATTTCTACCTGGCCTTATTTAAAATCTCTTTCAGTTTAGTGATCGAATCCATACATACCTTCACTGCCGCAGCCGTATTATCGATATCGCTCTGGCTGACATAATTGGTGCCAAGATAACGGAATATCCCGTTGGCCTCCTGGAAGAGCTGCCCCGACTCGGCAAAGATCTGTACCGCGGTTCTCAGGTTTTCAGTTGTCGGCCGTGACGTCACGAGGACATTCGCCCGCTGCATCAGGTCTTTCGCGACGCGGATCTTATTAATCGCATCCTGCTTCAAGGTATCGGGGGTCTGCTGTTGAGCGGCTGTCTTGGGCTGCCCGGACTGAGCGCTCTGGTCGACGATCTTCTGGGCAAAGGCCGTGCCGATGATACTGAGCGAAACGATGAACATCAACCCACCCTGCATCCATTTTTTCATACAACCCCCTTTGAGATGTTTTACAATGGCTTATGATAATTTTTTTGAAATTTACGTTCCTTCCGTTTGTCACGGTCCTTTTGCAGTTCGTAAAGCCTCTGGTAATATTTTTGAGAGTTTTGGGGCAGAGAGACCCAGTGGTTATCCTCCCACAGATACCCGACCTTGCCGGTCAAATTGCTGACCTGGACCGTTGCCTTTTTTCCGCCCGGCATATAGAGGATAAATTCCTTGTCCAATAAAAAAATCGCTTGAGCGCTTATAGGAAACAACAATAAGGCAAGGGCCGTCAAAAACAACTTCCGCGGCGTTTTCATTTCTTTACCGTAAAACTCCAGCGGCGGGGATGATCCCAGTTCCCTGTCCGGTCGTCACGCTGCTTGACCTCCCAGGTATATGTCTTACCGTTCTCAAAAATGCCGGCGGGTACCTCGACCGATGTTGTCTTGGGATCGAGCGTTTCTTTTTGTATCACATCGTAACTGAACGCACTGTACAGGGTGAACTTATAACATTTCCTGCCGCCTGAAGGGATCGGCGTCGGCCTCCAGCGAAATGCCAGGACCGTCTGGCCGCTCAGATCGACTATCTCCTGTCTTTTAGGCGTTTCGTATTCGACTTCCGGGACAAAGACCTGGGCACCGTTAAAACCCATCCGCGCATATGCGGGAACAACAAGCCCTGCGATCAAGAGAACGGTAAAAATATATTTCCTCATGTTCACTTTAAACCTTTCTTTCTGATGCCGTATTTCCCCAAGAAATATCCGATCATTCCGCTTAATGCGGCAATCCCGATAACAAGAAGCATCTTGCAGGCCGGGCAGAACCCGTCGGCTGTGCAGGTACACCAGTTCAGTATAGGGCAGCTTGACATCGGGCCTCCTTCCTTACTACGGTCGTCCTGAGTCCCGCCCGGCGTGAAAAGCTATCGGCAGGGCTTAGAACAACAAAAATAAATGTTATAATATTATACACCAGGATAGAATAAGTAAAAGGAAATTATGCCGCGATACGGGTAAGGATGTAGTTCTGATATTCACGATAGAGCTCTTCGGTGACCGCCCGGACAGGATCCAAGGAGATAAACCAGCCGTTCTCTCCATGCTCCTTGAACGCCGATAAGGCTTTCGTAACGGCCTCACGGAACGAGTAAATGGCCTTCTCTTTTTCGTTACGTTTTCCCATAACAACAACGGGCATTCCTGCCTTATCGGTCCATTTGACCAGGAGTTCAGGTGAGTCTCCGGGCATATCGCTCTGACTTTTTATGATTGCCAGGTCCCGCGCGATACCGTTCCGCCGGGCAAACTTAACCAGGTTATCAAGTTCCTCGGTCTCAGTGCCTTGCGATACATTGGTTTGGCGTTGCAGTTCTAGAGCCGTAACAGTCCGGATATCGGTCAGCGGACAAGCCCGTCTTACAATCTGTGCTATATAATCAACTGCCTTTCGTGTCTTGCCGAAAATAACGATCTTGCCGCCGTTCGTGATCAAACCGAGATTTTTTACCGTATCTTCAAAATCAAGGATGGCTATCTTTTCGATAATATCGTCTGCATATAAAATAAAACTCTTGCCGGAAATGCGGTCATCCACATGTTCGTAAAAAGCGCTTCGCCGTGCTTCAGCCCCTTTGGTATCCTGAAACAACAACGAGCACAACACATCCATCACCGTTTTCCTTTTTATTTGCTCCGGCATTTCTTGTTTTTCTGTGCGGACCGGAATAAGCGGCCTGACAGGCGGGAATACCCAGTCGAGGGTAATACAGGTACCGCTGCTGCGCCGCGACGGGCCGGCGTATTTCAGCGC
>JAQURW010000094.1 GCA_028715425.1 Candidatus Omnitrophota bacterium | reverse complement strand
CAGGAGAGGCTATGGTGTACGGTTTCTGGTCAATATGATCTCCCGGGAATACAAACGGTGCTGCTTCCACGGCATAGAAGAAAAACTTGTGCGCCTGCAGGCAGAACTTGTCGGTGTTCCCCTGGTGCAAAAGGAAGTTACCGCCGACATGAAGGAGTATGAAAAGGAATTCAAAGAGGCCGTTTCGGCGATCAAAGGGATCGAGGCTATGGTATTCGGCGATATCTACCTTGACGAACATAAGGACTGGGTAGAGCGGGTATGCACGGATATCGGCCTTCGCGCCATTGAGCCGCTCTGGCATGAGTCGACGACAGATCTTATGGAAGAATTCGTCGGCTTGGGGTTTAAGGCCATGATCGTCAGCGGCCAGGCGGATAAGTTCGACGCGGATTTTATGGGCAGGATCATCGACCGTCCTCTGATCAAAGAGCTGGCCGGAAAAGGCATCTGTCCGTGCGGCGAAAACGGCGAATTCCACACCTTTGTTATCGACGGGCCCATTTTTAAAAGAAGAATCGAAATAATAAAAAGCGAGCCGGTGCTGAAAGAAGGGTTCTGGAAACATTGGTTTCTCGATATAAAAAAATACAGATAAAGCGTGTGAAAGGCGGTATGCCGCCAACCCGACCGATGAAGGAAATCCCGGTAAAATTCCGGGTACTGTGGCGCAACGGTAAGCTGCTTGTGTAGGGCAGGAGTCCGGTCGATCATCGGTAAAGGGTAAGTACTCTCGCAGAAAGGGGAAGGATATGGACTGGAGAAAGCAAAGAATAACAGGGCTCGCCCTTATAAGCTCGTGTATCGGCCTTGCGTGCTGGGCGGAAAATATCGACCTTAAAGAAGTTGTTGTTACGGCCTCGCGGATCGAAGAAGACCGCTGGAACAGTACCCGCAAGGTCGAGGTCGTCAGCGATGAGGACCTCGCGTCGTCGCCCTCACAAGACCTGGCGCAGGCATTGACGAATCTGACGTCCGTTGATATCAGCGATTACGGCGGCCCGGCCGGCACCAAGAACCTGAGGATGCGCGGATCGAACGCGGCGCAGGTATTGGTCATGGTCGACGGCCGTCCGGTCAACAGTCCCCGCGACGGAACCGTTGATCTAAGCGCGTATGCATTGGACAATGTCGGCCGCATCGAGGTCATGTATGGCCCGGCCTCAAGCTTATACGGCTCGCAGGGCATGGGTGGCGCCGTAAATATCATTACGAAAGAACCGCCGCTCAAAGGGCAGACAACAGAGCTGACCACGAGCCTTGGCAGTTACAAGACATATCTCGAACGCCTTTCTCAAGGCGGCCGGGCCGGAAAGTTCGGTTATATCATCAATACCCAGTATGACACATCCGACGGGTTCAGAGAAAATTCCTGGGTCGATGCCAAGGATATCAACGGTAAATGCGAATATGAGCCTGATGACGCCAATAAGCTGGCGGTGAACATGGGGTATTATACGAACTGGAAGGGCGCGCCCGGGACCTTGTCGAATCCCGACGATGATGACCGGCAAAAAACTGTCAAGGATTTTGTCGACGCCACCTGGGATTACCGTCCTCGGGATTCGACGGGGGTCCAGGTGAGGATATATTCCGATTATGACCGGCTGGAGTTCAACGAGAACAATGCCGAGACGTTTTTTGAGACAGCAAACAAAAAAGATGTCCAGACAACGACCGCCCGCGGCGCCAACCTCCAATGCAACACACGGTTTTCGGAATATGCGCAGGTCGTTATGGGATATAACTATGTGTACAACCTGAATGACAGCACAAGCTCGGCGAAACACCACTATACCGTGAATGCCGGATACATCCAGGGGCAGGTGGATATGTTCGAGAGGCTCAAGGTATCCGCGGGATGCCGGCTAGACCATTATTCCAATTTCGGGACAGAATGGAGCCCCAGCTTTAATTGCGGATATAACCTCGATGATAATAACAGGCTCCTGGCTTCGGTTAGCCACTCGTTCCGGGCGCCGACTTTTAACGATCTTTATTGGCCTGACGAAGGCTGGGCCAAGGGCAATCCAAACCTTAAGCCTGAACGAGGGATAACGGTTGAGGCAGGTTATGAGACAAGGGTAACCGAGTATCTTCGGGCGCGCGTGACCTATTTCAGGAATGATTTTACGGACCTGATCAACTGGGAGCCGGATACGAATGACGTCTGGCAGCCTCAGAATATAGACTCCGCGGTCATAAACGGCCTGGAGGTCGAAGGCACGCTGGATATGTCAAGGCATTTCGAATTTATCCTCGGGTATACCCTTCTCAAGGCCCTCGACGAGGCAACGAACAAATATCTTATTTACCAGCCGGCGAACAAGATCGACTTTGCCGTAAAGGTGAAAGAACTGGACGGCTTTGCGGTCAGTTTCAAGGGGCAACTGTGCGACAAGCGTTTTTATGATGCCGCGAACGATGTGAAGGTAAAAAATTTCTTTGTATTCGGCCTTGACGTAACCAAGGACTTCAAACCGAATATCAGGTATTTCTTTTCGATGAATAATCTGTTTGACCGCGATTATCAGGTCCTCAGGGACTATCCGATGCCCGGGTTCGAAATGAACGGCGGGATCAGGGTAAGTTTTTGATCACCCGGCAGAGGAGCGGAGAGAATATATCTTTTTTAAGGACTCAAAAAATATTATGCCGACCAGGATGATCATGATGAACGAAAGCGCGGCGTTCAGGTTGCCCTGGAACGTATGCTTCGGCAGGTAGTTGTACACGATATTATCGATCCCGGCCGTGACGGTCGTTGCCAGCATAAAGAGCGACGGGATGAAGGTAATAAGACCGTAATACCATTTCCCGGAATGTTTGAGGATATAGACGGTCCCTACCAGGAGCGCAAGCGCCGAAAGAAGCTGGTTTGCCACCCCGAACATCGGCCAGATGGTCGAGATATCGCCGTTATAAAGAAGATAACCCCACATCACGCTGATAAGAAAGGCGCAGATGATCCCCTCCAGTTTCTGATTTCCCTTTGATATCGCTGGGTTTACGAACTTGGCGAATTCCTGCATGATGTACCTGCCGACCCGCGTCCCCGCATCTACGGTCGTGAGGATGAAAAGGGCTTCGAACATGATGGCAAAGTGGTACCAGTATCCTATCAGGTGTTTCATGCCCGGGATAGACGATAATATGAGCGACATCCCTGCCGCGAGCGATACGGCGCCGCCGACCCTGCCGGAAAGGACTTCGCCGGTCATTGTTTCGATAGAGGAAAGGTCGACGGTAGTAAGGCCTAATTTTTGGAACACCGCCACCGGCACGTTAATGGCGAAATAGTCCGCCGGTATCAGGACCGTCGCGGCTATTAACGCCATGACCGATACGAATGCCTCGGCAAGCATGGCGCCGAACCCTATCATCAGGATATCTTTTTCTTTATTGAGCATTTTCGGCGTTGTGCCCGAACTGATAAGGCTGTGAAATCCGCTGATAGCCCCGCAGGCGACGGTAATGCATACAAAGGGCCAGACCTTGCCGGGTATGATAGGCCCGCCGCCGTGTATATACGGCGTCAACGCGGGCATCTTAAGCTGGGGGTTCACGACGAATATGCCGAACGTAAGAAGCGCAATGGTCCCCAGTTTCATGTAGGCGCTTAAATAATCGCGCGGAGCCAAGAGAAGCCAGACCGGCAGTATCGATGCTATAAAACCGTATACCGGCAGGATAATAGAGAGCGAGGGCTTTGAAAAAATAAAATACTGGCCAAATACGGATTTTGACAGCGGCTCCCCGAATACGACCCCGGCAGTGACGATGCAGACGCCGATGATCGACGCCTCGACCACCTTCCCCGGCCGTAAACGGTACATATAAAGCGCCATGACGAGCGCAGCCGGGATAGTGCAGGCGATCGTGAACATGGCCCATGCGCTTTCGTTAAGCGCGTTGACGACGACTAGGGCGAGTCCGGCCAGGGCAGTGACAATAATAAAAAGTATCGCAAGGCCGGTAGTAAAACCTGCGGTGGTGCCGATGTTCTCCCTGGCTAAGTGCATCAGGGAAAGACCTTTGGCGCGGACCGACGCGAAAAGAATGACCATGTCGTGGACAGCGCCGCCGAGGACGGCGCCGATCAATATCCATAAAAAACCCGGCACATAGCCGAACTGCGCTGCCAGGACCGGGCCGACCAGCGGCCCTGCGCCGGAAATGGCGGCAAAGTGGTGGCCGAACAGGATATATTTATTGGTCGGATGGTAATCGCGGCCGTCATTATAGATATGCGCGGGTGTCGGGCGGTTGTCATCAAATACCAGTATCTTGGTAATGATGAACTTCGCGTAAAAGCGGTAAGCGAGCGCGAAAACAAGAAGAGACGTGATTATTAAGGTTAAGGCATGCATAGGTAATTGTACCTAGTATAGAAGAAGGATAGCCCGGAGTCAATTTAAAAAATGCCGCGCGCTGCGGAGAATTTAGTCAATAAATAGGAGAAGCGCCATCTTGTATCTGCCCCGGGTTCGGGTAAACTATTAAAAATATCGGTGTCAGGGAACTTTTGCCGGTATCGGCTTGTCTAAGATATTAAAAGGAGGGACCATGATAAAGTATATTTCAAAATTTCGGGTTGCGTTGGTTTTGTGCCTTATCCTGGCGTTATGCTCATCCGAGGCCTATGCCTTTAGAGGGGGGGACCGGGGCCACCATTACTACAGGGAAGGCCGATGGTATAGGCACGGCGGGTTTTGGTTCGATTCGGCTGTCGCAGCCCTCGCTATCGGTGCGCTGGTTGACGGCTTGCCCCCACGGCATACGACCGTCGTATATGCCGGCCAGCCGTATTTTTATGCCGACGGCTACTACTACAGGCCGTATCCGTACGGCGGCTATGTAGTCGTTCAACCGCCTGTTTTGGTCCAGCAAGCAGCGCCGGTTGTCGTTAATCCTACGCCTGCAACACCGGCCCAGACCGGCCAGCCGTCTGATACCGTGACCATAAACATACCTAGTTCAAAAGGAGGGTATACGCCGGTAACACTGAGGAAGGCAGGTACCGGTTATATAGGGCCGCAGGGAGAATATTATTCTGAAAATCCTACGGTAGAGGAATTGAAGACGTTATATGGCGGTCAATAGATCAGGGATAAACTGTTTACAAAAAAGGAGGTTTGTATGAAGTTGTTACGAAGCGTGTTTTTGGTCCTGGCCGTGGTACTGGTGAGTGCCGCCCTTCTGGGGGTTTCGTTCGCGGCAGAAAAGATGCAGCATAAAGATTGGCAGGAGGTATGTCAGTCTAAAATAAAGGTGCTGAAAGATTCTGCGGCGGCTGTTCAGGCCACGAATCCTGACCTGGCAAAGGGGCTGAATGATCTCGCAGCCCAGAAAGAAAAAATGATGCAGGAGATGATGGATATGAAGGCCGAAAAAGAAGCCAAGACGAAGCTCTTGAGGGATTCTGCTGCGGCGCTTCAGAAGACGAATCCGGGGTTAGCAGAAGAATTGTGGGACATGAGCACGCGTAAACATATGGAAAAAGGCTGCCCCATGATGAAGGGCGGCGGCCGGCATATGATGCATGAAAGGGCAGAAGGCGAAGAGGCAGGGGAATAAGCCCGCTTTACGATAAGGGGTAAACAACGGGGGCTCGACGGCAACGTCCGGCCCCCGTTGTGTTGTCTAAAACGCGGCTTTACAGCTTTTGGGAAATCTGATATAATCGGGGCATAAAATTTTGCTCTGCAGGATTTTATAGGCCGACGTAGCTCAGCTGGTAGAGCAACGGTTTCGTAAACCGTAGGTCGGTGGTTCGATCCCACTCGTCGGCTCCATAATACTATGAATGGTACTGCCCGATATAGCGAATTTTTACGTAACCGTAACTTCCTTCTGTATAACATAGGCCAGATGCTTTCCCAGTTCTCCGACCGGCTGATACAGATGGCCATCATCGGCATTGTCTATAAATTATTTAACGGTTCACCGACGCAGCTTGCGAAGATGCTATTCTGCACGCTCATACCGGCATTTTTTGTCAGCCCCGTCGCCGGCGTCTATATCGACCGGTGGAATAAAAAAAATGTCCTTGTCCTGACGAACCTTATGATGGGGGCGATCGTTGTCGGCATACCTCTTTTTTTCCTTTCAAGGCCTGCGGCTGTGCCGCTCTATATAGCCCTCTTCATCATCTTTGCGATAGCGTGTTTTTTCCTCCCGGCGAAGATGTCTATCGTGCCAGAGCTGGTGGCATACGATAAGCTTTTAGCGGCGAATTCGTTCGCGACTGTGCTCTGGATGGTGGCCGGTGTGCTGGGATTTACGGTCGGCGCGTTCCTTATGGAACTGTTTGGCGTTGAAAAAGGGCTTTACCTGAATGCGTTTTGTTATCTCCTGGCGGCTATAACGTTATTTTTTATCGGGCAAAGAAAAGACGGCTCGTATGTAGATGCCACCCGGCCCGACGTCCCGGCGCCCGTCCAGCCCCGGGTATCCCGTTTTTTTCTGGCCGAATTATACGAAGGGTTGAAATACCTTGCCTCTCATGACAAGGCGAGGTTTGTCAGCGGTATTTTTTTTGTGGCAACATCGGTCCTTGGCGCGCTCTATGTCGTATCGATCGTATTTATCCAGGAGCTTACCGGTTCGATGACCGCTGCGATAGGCCTGTTCGGCGTTTTTCTTGGTTCCGGCTTTCTGGTCGGGGCTTATTCGTTCGGTAAATTCGGGCATCGGATCGCCCGGACCAAAGCGATCTTGGTGGCGCTTTTTTTAAGCGGCATTTTTGAGATGCTGTTCCTTTATGTTTTTATGCTGTCGGGATCGATCGTTTGGGGAAGCGCGGTACTTTTTGTGCTGGGGGTCACGGTATCGCCGATCCTTACCGTCGGCAATACCCTCATCCACGAGTCTATCGATGAGCAGGTGCGCGGACGCGTCTTTAGTTCGGTCGGGATCATTATGAATATCGGTTTTATGGCCTGCATGTTCCTGGCGTCGCAAGCCGCCGAACGGATCGACAAGTTCTGGATAATAGCGGCATGCGGCATGGCGGTATCATGCCTGGGGCTTATAGGTTTTGTGCTGGATAAAAGCCGTGTTATCTCTGCTTCGGACTGGGGAGAGTGATCTCGGAGTAGCACACGGTATGAAAATTGCATATCGGGCAACAGATGTTCTCTTCGCCGCGCTCGCCGCGGTACCATTTTGTCTCGCAGGTCCAATAGACCTGGCAGCGTTCGCAGCAGTAGCGTGAACGTTTTTTGAGAGAAGTTTTTTTGAGGATTTTTCGTATCATGCGTTCATGATATACTTTTTTTAAACGGCTGTCAATAAAAAAGAAAGAGGATCTCGTATGTCAACGCACACCGTAACGATCACCGCGGAGAATTTTAAAACAAAGGTGCTTGAATCCAAGCGGCCGGTCATCATCGACCTCTGGGCCGAGTGGTGCATGCCGTGTAAAATGATAGCGCCGACCATCGACAAGATCGCGGAGGCCCATAAGGACAAAGTCACCGTCGGAAAAATAAATATAGACGACCATCCGGGGCTTGCGACAGAGCTCTCGGTCATGAATATTCCCACGGTGATTTTTTTCAAGGACGGCAAAGAGGCCGGACGGACGGTCGGGGTTAATTCCAAAGAGGCGTTCGAAAAGAAGATCGTTGCGTTTTTCGGGAAATTGTAATCGATGTATGTAGGGGCGTATGGCCATACGCCCCTACACGCCATCTGCGGAAATGTTAATCACATCTTCCCGCGCCCTCTCCCTGAATACGTACGGCCCCAGCGCCTCATTGCCGTACACCGGGCAGTTCACGCAGTACGGCGTATATCGCCCGCTTTCAAAAAGGCCCCGTAATTTTTTATAGACGGGGCCGTTCCATATCTCTTCGAACGTCTGCGTGCGAAAATCGCCTGCGCACCATTCCTTGAACGAAAACCACGTACAGGGCGTCACCCTGCCGTCTGACATGATATCGAGCGATTCGAACGGTGTCCGGCAGCCGGGTTTATTAATAACCGGCGTCGAAGAGGTCTTCAGCGGGAAATTCTCAGGCAGGTTCAGGTCGAGCTTAAGCTTTCGCGCAAGCCTGCGCGACCGGTCAAAGATCCTGTTCGTTTCCTCAGGCAGGTGAACGAGGGATTCCTTAAATAGGTGAAGCCGCTTGAAAGGAATAAGGTGGTTTGCGCGCACGGAATCGGCTTTTAGTCCCTTGGCGAGCTCTAAAAAAGCAGGGAATTCCCCGATGTTGCATTTCATGAGCGAATAGTCAAGATATAAGAGGGGGTGCCGTTTCTTCATCTTCTTTTTCATCGCCTGCAGCAGCTTAACGTTAGTCAGCCACCGCTCGAACGAAGCGCCCTTACGGATAGATTCATAGGTTCTTTTTGTCGCGGCGTCTATGGAGACGTCCAGGATCGTTATGCCGGCGTCGATCACGGCCCTGATCTTTTCTTCGTCCAGGAGCTGGGCATTGGTGACGATCTGGGTCACGGGGACTTTGTAGCGTTTGGCGATAGCCATTGCTTCCGGGAAATGCGGGATCATGAACGGCTCGGCGGAACAGGATAGGTTGACCGACAGGGCATGGGAAAAGACCTGGCCGGCTATTTTTTTGAATAAGGGTATACCCATAACGACCGGAGGGGTCTTTTTAAGGTCAAGCGCAAAATAGCACATCCTGCATTTCAGGTTGCACTTGTTATTCAGGTCCATGTATACACGGAGGAAACGTTTGGGTGTACGCATACGATTATGATTATAGCCGCTTGCCGGAAACTTGTATATGATTTTTTTAATCTGTGTACATTTCTTTTACACTACTCAGACATTGCCGTTACCACAAATCGCATGACTTCGTGTATTCTCTATAGTGGAAGAAAAGGCAGACTGGCACCACAGACAGTCGATATGAAGAAGGAGAATATTTTTTTTAGGGTGATAAAAAAGAGTTTTAAAAAGCCACAATAAAAGGAGATAAGACAATGAAGATCACAAACGCCAGTAAAAAGACAAAAGGATTTAAGGGGTTGGCATTAGTTGTTGCCATGATGTTCCTGATCAATACGGTTGCGACGGATTATGCACTGGGGTTACAGGTCCCGCTCAAGACGCCGCAGGAGTATT
>JAQURW010000277.1 GCA_028715425.1 Candidatus Omnitrophota bacterium | reverse complement strand
AAAATGGTCCATCCCGTGCGCCGCGACCGCGACCGGTTTATCCTTAACGATATAATCCATGACCGACAGGTCATGAGGGGCAAGGTCCCAGATAACATTGACATCATGCTGAAAAAGCCCGAGGTTGACCCTTGTGGCATCGTAATAGTACAGCCGCCCCAGAACGCCCTGGGCGATGATCTCTTTGATTTTCTTGACGACGCAGGAAAAAAGAAATACGTGGTCGACCATGACCGTGAGATGTTTGCGCCCGGCCAATGCGATCAGGCGCTCGGCCTCATTGACCGTCCGGGTGAACGGTTTTTCGATAAAGACGTGTTTGCCGTGTTTCAGGGCGTCTTCGGCGATCTCATAGTGGCTGAAGACAGGGGTGGCGATGGCCACGGCGTCGACGGCAGGAGACCTCGTTATATCGCGGTAATCGCCGTAAAGGTTCAAATGGCCGTACAGGCGGCCTGCCCTTTTCAAGGCGCGTTTATCGGCGTCGCTGATCGCGATGACCCGCGCATCCTTTGCCGCGATAAAATTGCGGACCACATTCGGCCCCCAGTAACCGTATCCGATTATCCCCATATTAACCATGGTATGCTCCTGTCCGTTATCGGTATTTTAATATCGTACCCTGTAAACAACGAATTTATCGTCGTGAAATCTCCGGTATGGCCGCCCCTTGCTTTCAAAAACCCCGACCAGTTCTATCCTTTCCCCCGGCAAGACATCGCTGAGCGCCGTGAACGGCAGGGGGTCCGAGCCGCTGGCGCCTTCATTATAATATATGAATTCGGGCCTGTATGCATCGATAAAATTTTTAAACCCCGAGAATTTGTTGTCCTTGAACCCTTGAAAGATCCGTACCCGTTCATACTCAGGCGGTATGTAGACATAATGATAGGGCGCAGCGACGATCACGGCGGTTTCGGGGATATTCTCCCTGAACCATTGCCTGACCTCGTAGGCCACGTCCTCATGCTGACGATATTGTCCCAGGCGCGAGCGTACCGTGCCCCAGGCATTGATGCCGATATCGAACGCGCACAAGGCGCACACAGAAAATATGACAAGCCTCTTTACCAGCCGGCTACCCCGGAATGACCCGTTAAATACAACGATCCCCTGGATGCCTAAAATAGCCGCAACCGTATAGAACGGCAGCATATGATGCCTGCTCATCCAGACCATCGATACCATGATCCCCAGCGGCAGAAGCAAAAACCCGACGAGCGTAAGCCTCTTAAAGAACATCGGAGATTTTTCTTCCGCGTTCTTTTTCCAGAACGCGACCTCGACGGCCAGGTAGAAGAGAAAAAGGACAAAGAGGGCAGGGTTAAAGGCCGTTATTTTTTGCACGATATTACCCAGATAGGCCTTAAAGAAACCGTATGCCGCCACCTTGGTTATCGCGCCCATCCCGACGGTGCAATACCCCAGGGGCACATAGGTCATCAGAAAATATGCCGGCCTGACAAGCCATCCGAACCCGATCACCAGGCTCGTCGTTAGAAACACGGCCAAAAGCACCAGGGCATAGGACATGATCTCTGTTATCGTATCCATCGCGTTTCTGACCAGCTCATTCCGGGACCGCGCCAGCACGATCATAAGGGGGCTGACAAACATGGCCAGAACACCGGCTGCCGCGGCATACAATAAAGACCGGTACGCCAGCAATGCCCCCATGGCCCCGTAACGCGCATACAATGTGGCGCCGGTGGACTGCCGGACATAAAACAATATCACCCCAAATACAAGGCCGATGATCATAAGCCCGGTCAAAAAAGGTATCGCATAGACCGCGTTATGTTTCGTAAAGACGATCTTTTCCATGCCGGCTTGAGGAACGCTGCGGTTGTCATAACGGTAGCGCTTCACGATATACAGCGCCGTGACCATCGCCGGCAGAAGGAACGGGCCGACATATTTAGTGATCAAGGCCAATGAAGCGAAAACGCACGCTATGACGATAAACTTAAAGCGGGGCCGGTCTATGATTCGTAACGTATAATCCAATCCCAACAACATGAACATAAGGACAAGCCCGTCCGGTTTAAGATTATTTAAAAGGTACGCGTACGCGGGCCTCGTCGCCAGTATCGAAACCAAAAGTACCTGCTGCCATCCCCGGCCGAAATGGCGGCCAACCAGGCGCCAAAGGGCAATGAGCGCTCCTATCCAGGAAAAGAGATATATCCAGCGCACTATGAGGACCAGGACAGACGGCGTGATCGCCATAAATTTCGATAGCACCAGTTTAACGGCCCAAAGGATGTATATCTCGACCAGGCCGTAAATAGAGGCTATCCTGAAACTCGGCCTTTCGACGCCTGCATAGTAATACCACAGGGTATCCATAAACCATCCCTCATCGGCATTGGCATAGGTGATCATGTTGGGATCGTCGATATTGTTGTGTATGGTCGGTAATGCAAGGAATAAGCTTACGCCGCAAATACCGACAGAAATATGATAAGATAAATTTTAGCGTGCCCGAACCTTGGCATTTCCCCTGCCTTTCATTGTTTTCCGTAAACACCGTGCCGGATTCCCTGCCCATA
>JAQURW010000276.1 GCA_028715425.1 Candidatus Omnitrophota bacterium | reverse complement strand
ATCAGGTCAGGAGAATACGAGACCCAGATATCCCCGGTATCGGCCCCGGTATTGGGCCGGTCAAGGCGCGCGTACAATCCGTTGATCTTATCCGGGAAAAGTACGCCATTCCGGTTATCGGTCTCCGAGATGAACCCCAGCCAGTCGAATTTTTTGAAGTCTTTTGTCTTTACCAGGCTTAAGCGGCAGGTGTGGCCGCTGTGCGCGGCATGGACTATATAACAGGTATCGCCGATCTGCGTCACGCGCGGGTCATAATACATGCCGCAGGTATACTCTTTGAACTCAGGATCGTTATGCGGAAGATCAACCGGTTTCGAACGCGGCTTGAAGTGATAGCCGTCGGTGCTGTCCGCGACCCAAAAACGGTCGAGTAAAGCCGAATTTTCAACCCGGCAAACCATCATGTACTTGTTGTGGAATTTTACGATACCAGAATTAAAAACATACCTGATATCGGCTTCGACGGGAAAATCCCTGCCCGTCAGGATAGGATTATCCTCATACCGTTTGCATATCGGATACTTGCTTGTTTTCATGTCTGATGCCCTCTCCTTACGTGTGCGGTTTTTATTATGCGATCTCCAGCCACTCGGTATCTGTTCGGTTCCATTCTAAAATCGGGTGTTCCCTGCCTTCGAAATAGGTCCGTATTTTATCCTGATCGTATTTTAAGATATCCGCAAGAACAGGCACCAGGAGAGAAAGGACGTTTTCCGATATGACGCTCCTCCTGCAGATATGGCCCATATACGGCGACGGGGAAACGGTTATGGTATAGCCGTTGTAGGACAGGATATGCAGCATGACATGGACGTCGCTCGAGCCGTCTCCTACATATATAATGGAATTCCTGGGGACATTTTCCTTTTCTTTTAACATATCGATCGTCGCTACTTTCGCATGGCCGGCGTTGGTCCGTTCGATCTCCTGGGCGATGCCGTAATTATTGTAAATGAAGGTGGTGCCGTAGACGTTCTCGATCGGCAGCATGTTCTCCACGGCTTTTTCAACGCATTCCTTGGGCGCTGCGGATACTATATAAGGCTTGAACCGGAAATTGTCGATCCCCTCGGACAGGATCTTCATGAGTTCCGCCACCCCTTTTTTCAGCTTGATCTCTTTTCCTACCTGGTACAGGAGGTCTTTACTTACTTTTCCGGCATACGCAGGGTCCCGCACGATCAGATGCGCGAGTTCTCCGCCGAGCTGCACGATGTTTCTGCGTTTTATCTCTTCGATCTTCTGGTCGAATTGCTCGGGAGACACTCCCAGCTTTGCGCTTAGTATATACCCTATATCGCCGACTGAAAGGGTCTTGTCAAAATCAGTGGCAAAAAGAATCGTTTTTTTAATCATTCGGTCCTCATTGTGGGCGTGCTCTTCCATGTATTGGTAGTCCAGAGAATCTTTGAAGTATAACACTTTAAGACAAGCTTGTCAATAAAGGGTTTTAAGAATGCCGGCCGTATTTTTCCTTGACAATATTCGGAAATATGATAAAATTAGCACTCCAATCTTTTGAGTGCTAATTTTTAAAGGAGCAGTCTATGGCGCGGGGAAACGATATACGTAAAAAGAAGGTGTTGGAGATAATCTTGAAGGCCCATATCGATCATGCAGAGCCGGTAAGCTCCAAGTATGTTTCGCAGCTTATCGGCCTTTCGAGCGCTACGATACGCAGCCTGATGACCGAGATGGAGGGCGAGGGCTATCTTGTCCAGCCGCATACATCGGCCGGTAGGATCCCGACGGAAAGGGCATACCGGGATTATGTCAATACCCTTCTCGATACCTGGGAAAGCAATATCGAGGAGATCAAACGCCTGAACGACGAGCTTTTCAGGCGCTATCAGCGGTATAATGAGCTGGTCGCGCATATCTCGTATTCCATCGCCCGGCTTACTCACTATATGGCCTTTAGCGTCTACCCGATGGACCACCTGTATCTGGACGGCGCCTCATATATACTGGAACAGCCGGAATTCGACAATATGAGGGCCATAAAAAAGATATTGAATACCCTTGAGGAAAAAGAGAAGATGCTGGAGAGGATCGGCGTCTATCTTGCCGCGGGCGCGCTCAAGATACATATCGGCCACGAGAACGCGATCGACGGGTTCGAGGCCTGCAGTGTCGTGACGGCTTCGTATAAGGTCCGCAATAAGGTTGTCGGCGGCGTCGGTATCATAGGGCCGGTGCGGATGAAGTATAAGAAGGTGGTGCCGCTCGTCAGGTATCTGGCCGATTCGATATCGAGGATGTTGGAGAGGGCATATGAATAAGAAAAATCATGCTGCCGATGAGGTTAAACCGCCGGAAAAAAAGGACGATGTTGTCAGGGACGACTATCGCGATAAATACGTGCGCCTTGCAGCCGATTTCGATAACGCGGTGAAACGCATGGAAAAGGACCGGATCGATTATATCCGGTACGCGAACGATAAGATCATTGCCGAGCTTTTTCCGCTCCTGGACAGTTTCGACAGCGCCATGGCCAATGTCGATCCGTCCGATAAAGATAAGGCGGTCGTCCAGGGCTTAAAGCTTTTG
>JAQURW010000093.1 GCA_028715425.1 Candidatus Omnitrophota bacterium | reverse complement strand
GAATATAAGGGCCCGCCGGCACTCTTATGCGTCTTTGGTGATAGCGGAGCCGGCTATCCCGAAAAAAAGCGCCAAGGGGATCGGGAGCAGCCATGCATACCGGCTGTACGTCAGATACGCCTTGCCGAGCAGCATATATTGAAATTTGGCCAGCGGTGTGCCGAGGATGATCAGGACAATAAAGAGGATGACTATCTTCCAGAAGACGGTCTCGCGGTTCCAGATAACGACAGCCGTGTAGACGATGAAATACGCCGCGAGTATCCCGAGATAGATATTGAACGATACCGGCGGGCACAGGCCCGCCATGAAAAAGGCGTTGTCGCCGCTGAAAAAAAGAGGGGCGAAGAGCCTGAGGAGCGCTATGGGTTTGGTCAAGTCGAATTTTGCCAGGTCCGCGAACGAGGAAGAAAAACCCGACGTGAAATCGCCGAGAGACATGATAAAGGGGACGGTCCGTACGGCGGTCATGAGGAGCGCCGCGGCGTATGCCGCAGCCAGGACGCCCAGGAAACTTTTATCGACGGTTGCCCTGCCGGCAAACGCCTTGTAACAGCCGTAGAGAAAGGAAAGCCCCAGGGTGTACAGGATAAGCTGGATGTTGCCGCTCACGATAATGAGCGCTACGATCACGGCCATCAGCATGACGTTCAGGGCGGCCCTGCGGTTCGCTCTGGTGTTGATCAGATAAAGAAGAAGAGGCGTGTATACCAGCGGTATAACGCAGTCATCGCCATAGACCATATTGTAGGTAAGGGTGAATGAGAGCATATAGGTTACGGCGCTCATGGTCTGCCAGAACTTGTCCCGTATAATTGTTCCTGCGAAAAGGTAAAAAAATATCCCTGAAAGGACCATGTGGCAGAAGGCCGCAAGGGTAAGAAGGAAGAGGAACATTGTTTCCGGGGATGCGTATGTCAATAGCTTTAAAGGATAAAAGAAGTTGTGATACCCGGTAGTGAGATACGGTACGCCGCAGGCGAGGTGGGGATTCCACTGGGGAAGATGCCCTGCGTGCACCGAACGGAGGGCATACAGGTCAAGCGGCACCATAGACCGTATACGGTCGCCTGAGCCTTCCAGGAGATAGCCTTTAATAAAAAATTCGTGGAAAAAAAGAAATGCCAGGAAGATAAATATGGCCAGCGGATAATATCGGCGAATAAAAGTTTTCATACAATAAGTATATAGGCACATGATACTACCGGTAACGGCATATGTCAAATTCTTAAATTTACACAATAATCTTGCATAAAGGGCAGGCGCTGTGCTACCATACCCTATTATGCTGTCATATGCGCTTGGGAAACCGAACAATTATAGGATACTGTGGGTCATTACTCTTATAATTATATTCCTAATACGCTTGCCGCTTCTTACCAAAGGGCATATGCATTTCCCCGATGAACTCCGATACCGCTATGCCTTCACGACGATGGATGAGATCGGTAACGGGGATATAAAACACGGCCTTACCAATCCTTTCCGGGCATACTCAAGGCCTGCCTTTGTCCTTCTTTCCATGATACCGGCCTCATTGCAGCGGCTTTATGACGCGAATGTCGGCAAGGGGAATGTCGAATACGATGACCTGGTCACGTATATTATACCCAGCGGATTTAATTTAGCCGTCAGCATGGGTATCATAGTGCTTTTTTACCTAATTTTATACCGGATTACGTACTCGAGATTCATCGCCCTGAGCGGTATGGCGGTCTATAGTATGCTCAATTCGAGTTTTATGGAATTACGGCATATGACGCCCTATTATTACGGGGAATTTATTTTTTTCCTTCTCTTATACCAGGTGCTGATAGAGCCGGAAGGGAAATGGCCCCTGCGGACGCTTGTCTATTATGGGTTGATGTCGGGGATAGGGTTTACTGTCTACCCGGGATATTTCAACCTGGCATTTTTGATAGCCGGGCTGACCGCTTTTCTGAATAAATTGAACCTGCGGGCGATAGCGATATACGGCGTTTCGTTCATGGCGGTCCTCCTTGCTTTTGAGCTTGTTTCGCAGTTTGCGGGGCTTTCCTATCTCTTTGACCCCCGGCAGTTGAAATGCGTTTATGACGCGTTGCCGACCGACCCGTCGACGCCGCGGGATATCATCTGGATCGTGACCTACATGCTCGGGATCGAGGGCGCGGCCGGCGGTATCATCATGGCGCTTGGCCTCGTATTCCTGTTCCGGTATGTATCGGACAAGCGCACGGATTATAAGATCAGGGTAAGCGCCCTTCTCATGATTATCGTCTATATTTTTATGGTGGCGATGATTTACCTTAAAGGGAAATTTACCTTACGGGTCAAGTATTGCTATCCCTATATATTCCTCCTTACCCTTGCGGCGTTTTTTGTCCTGAATAACCTGAAGGGGCGCAAGGCCATCGCGGTCGGCGGATTGACGGCGCTGGCATTCGCTCAATTTGTGTTTTATTATATACGGTACGAAGAGGCGGTATATCCGCGCGACATCCGGCAGGAATACCGGGAGAAATACCCCGGTAAAAAACTCATCCACACGGCCGAATATTATCTGCCGAGCATGCAGCGGGCGGCGCTGGCGATCGCGCGGCAGGAAGGGTTTGACTTTGTCGGCGTCAACGTGAGCGCCGTCGGCGGGCCCTGGGCGGATCAGTACAACCCGGTCGTGATCCCTGACGGGACCGAGATCCTGAATATGCCGCATCCTGAATGTGTGTATCGTCCTTATGCGTCCCATGCGCTTAACTTTTCGACCGGCGGGGACCGGTACCCGATGCGTATGTATAAAATGCGCTGATCTGCGAGGTAAAAAATGACAGGTATAACGGTTATTGTCCCGGTATATAACGAACGGGAAAGTGTTCGCGAGACATTGCAATTACTGGGCCGCGTCCTGGATACGACCGGCCTTGCCGGCGAGATCATCGCGGTCGATGACGGATCTACCGACGGGACGCGCGATATACTGAAGAAAGAGCCGTGGGGGAGCCGGTGTACCGTTCTTACCCATGACCGGAATAAAGGCTATGGCGCTGCGCTCAAGACCGGGATCAGGGCGAGCCGTTATAATGTCATCTGTATCGCGGATTGTGACGGCACGTATCCGCTCGAAAAACTGCCGGAACTGGCCGCGCCGCTTCTCGCCGATCAAAGCGATATGGTCGTCGGCGCCCGTGTCGGTAAGGATGTACATATCCCGCTCGTCCGGCGGCCGGCAAAATGGCTCATCCAGTGCCTGGCGAACTACTTAAGCGGCGAAAAGATACCTGATCTGAACTCGGGTTTCCGCGCGATCAAAAAAGAGGCCCTGATCAGGTTTCTGGGGGTCCTGCCGGACGGGTTTTCGTTCACGACGACCATTACCATAGCGCTTCTTACCAACGATTACCGGGTCAGGTACCTGCCTATATCCTACCGCAAGCGTCAAGGCAGGTCAAAGATACGGCCGGTCTACGACACCGTTAATTTTGTCAAGCTGGTCATCCGTACGGTCCTCTATTTCCATCCGTTCAAGATCTTTCTGCCGGCATCGGCCATACTTTTTTTTGCCGGCATAGGCATCGGGGCTTACACTTATTTTTTTGCCGCCCATCCGGCCGCCAATATAACGGCGATGCTGGTCCTGGCCGCGTTCCAGATATTTGCGATTGGTTTGATAGCCGATATGATCGATAAAAGGATGAGGTGATGGCCATGCTCCAAAAACTTGCGAACGATCCCGTTGTTATATTTTTCAAGACGCGCGCGAAGAACGTGTGCGTGATTGTCCTTCTTGTGCTTATAGTCCTTGCCGCCTTCCGCGTGCGGATGAACACCTTCTGGCTTCCGCATTGGATGGGCGACCAGTGCCATTATATCTCGCTTGCCATGAAACTCGATACCCTCGGGTTCAGCCAGTATAACCTGCGCAAGGTTGATGTCGAGACGATCCCGCTTACCGGCGATAAAAAGGTCAGCCTGATCTATCCGACCATTACGAAGAATCCGGACAGCAAGGGACAGATACTCGATGTCATGGAACGGGTCGGTATACGGTATTATGACCAGCCGTTTTTTCATAAACCGCCGCTCTTGTCGTATCTGATCGTATGTTCGCATAAACTGTTCGCGACCGACAAGACAAGGTATTTAAGCGTCTTCAGCACCCTTAAAGGCATGCCGGCGGACGTCAGCCCGGGTGTCCTTTTTAAGGCGCAATTCTATCTCGTCATTATCCCGCTTTTCTGCAGCCTTGGTCTGGTAGTGGCCGCGTTTTTTATGGGCAGGCTCCTCTTCTCGAACAGGGTAGGGCTCTATGCGGCGTTCCTGATGGCCATCCATCCCGTCAGCATCATGACCTCCCAAAAGCTGTGGACTGATGACCTGTTGTCGTTTTTTGTATCCGCGTCCCTCGTTGTGCTTATACTGGGCATCAAGCGCAATAAAGACTGGTATATCGCCCTTGCCGGGGCCCTCTGCGGTCTTTCAATACTGGCGAAACAGACCGGCGGCAATCTGGTGATAGCCATGTTCATATTTTTTATTATTACCCATCAAAAAAGCATACTGGACCTGAAATCTTTTTTTATACTGCTCTTTAACAAGCGCGCCATTATTTTCGCCGGATGCGCGTTCCTGATATCCGGGTTCTGGTTTTACAAAATATGGAGGGTCTACGGTAACCCCTTTTTCCTTCCCTATCAGCCGAGCGTGCTTGAAATAGACAGGACAGGGTGGTTCAAGGAATTGAACGCGCGGCCGAGAGGCGCGGTATTGTTCCTGGTGCAGATACCGTATCTCTGCCCGGCTTTTATTTTTGCGTATTTCAGCATCGAGCGGTTCTTCAAGGAGACCTTCAACGCGGTCATGAAGCGCGCGTACGACTGGAGGCTGATATTCCTGTGGATCGTGGTGCTTCAGTACTATTGGACGCTTCGCACCGAACAGGAAGAACGGTTGATGCTGCCGGCGTACACGTGCCTGGCGGTCCTTGCGGCATATGCGTTGAATGTCTTCAGGCTGTACACAGGCCGTTTCAGTAAGTTTTTCGGCAATAGGTATGTCCGGGAAGCGGTTATCGTCATTTTTCTTATCGCATGCGCGGTCTATGCGGCGCCGATCGGCATAAGGACCGGCATCGAACAAACGATATTGTTGCGGAAGCCGTTTTAGTTACCAGGAGTCATACTATGGACATCTCAATTGTTATTCCCGTCTACAATGAGGCCGGCAACCTGCCTCTGCTGGTTAAAGGGATTACCCGAAATCTCGGCTCGCTGGGCAGAAGTTATGAGATCATATTTGTCGACGACGGAAGCCAGGACGATTCCTGCGCGGTCTTAAAGGAGCTCAAGAAGAGCAACGCTCCCATGAAGATCATAAAGCTCCGCAGGAATTTCGGCCAGACGCAGGCTATCGTTGCGGGATTCGACAATGCAGAAGGGGATATTATCGTTACTATGGACGCCGACCTCCAGAACGATCCCGATGATATCCCGGCCCTGATAGCAAAACTCGGGGAAGGATACGATATCGTCAGCGGCTGGCGAGATAAACGCAAAGACCCTTTCTTTTCGCGGAAACTGCCGTCTTTTTGCGCGAATAAACTTATCTCGTTCCTGACCGGTGTCAAGCTGCATGATTACGGGTGTACGCTTAAGGCGTACCGGAAAGATGTCATACGGAATATGAGGCTGTACGGTGAAATGCACCGTTTCATACCGGCTATCGCGAGTTTTTCGGGCATAAAACTGGCCGAGATGAGGGTCAGGCACCATAACCGGGGATACGGCGTGTCAAAATACGGCATCTCGCGTACGCTCATGGTGCTCCTCGACCTTATCACCGTGAAATTTTTTCTCAGCTATTCGAAAAATCCCATGCGCCTTTTCGGCCTGGTCGGACTCGTCAGTATTTTTCTCGGGTGTGCGTTCTTTGCCGTGGCGATCGTCATGAAATGCATGAAGGTCCTTTATATTACGGGCAATCCCCTGTTTTATATGTCGATCCTTTTAGAGATGGTCGGCGCGCAGTGTATCCTCATGGGGATACTGGGCGAGATGAACGTGCGCATTTATTATGAGCTTCTGAATAAACAGACCTATTCCGTCGAAGAAAAAACCTGATTTACCGAGGCAAACTGCTTGTGGGGGCGACATTCGGTTTTGGTGAGAACTGGGAGGCTTTTTCTAAAGCGATAGGCAAGGATAATTTTGCCGAAGCCGAACGGTCGCTTGCCGAACTGATCCCCGATATCGCCGGAAAAAGTTTTCTTGATATCGGGTGCGGGTCGGGCCTTTTTTCGATCGCCGCCGCGCGCCTCGGGGCTTCGCCGGTTCTGGGCATCGATAGAGATCCCCTCTGTATCAAGGTATCCCGGGAAAACCTGAAACGATTTGCCGGCGGGCACATAACGTCCTCGCCGGATACGGTTACCTTTAAGGTCGGGTCTATCCTGGAATGGCCTGGAGATCAGGTCCGTTACGATATCGTATATAGCTGGGGCGTCCTTCATCATACCGGCAGGATGTACGACGCTTTTCTCAAGGCTGCGGCCCTCGTAGCTCAGTCGGGCAGGCTTGTCATAGCGGTTTATAACCGGCACCGCACATCAGGCGTATGGAAGACCATCAAACGGTGGTACGCGGTAAGCCCCGGGCCGGTACGGGGGGCCATGATCGGGATCTTATATCCGGTCATAGCGGCCGCGAAGATATTCGTATTGCATAAGAATCCGTTCCGGGTCAGGCGGGGCATGACGTTTTACCGCGATGTGGTGGACTGGATCGGCGGTTATCCTTACGAATATGCTTCGATAGACGAGGTATGCTCCTTTTTTGCAGGGCAAGGATTCAGGATCGAACGGGTCATCCCGACGGATACTATGATCGGCTGTAATGAATTTATATTCAGGAAAAAATAAAGGCTGCCATGTGCGGGATAGTCGGTTTTAACTGGAACGATAAAAAGCTTATCGGCGAACTGAGCGACCTCCTCGTCCACCGCGGCCCTGACCAGCACGGTGTTTACACGGACGACAAGGTCAGTCTGGGGCACCGGCGGCTGAGTATCCTCGACCTGTCCGAGCACGGGCGACAGCCGATGACAAATGAGGACGGGAATATCGTCGTTATTTTTAACGGAGAGATATTCAA
This sequence comes from Candidatus Omnitrophota bacterium, assembly GCA_028715425.1. Taxonomy (GTDB): domain Bacteria; phylum Omnitrophota; class Gorgyraeia; order JABMRN01; family JABMRN01; genus JAQURW01. Next base: position 2,017 of record JAQURW010000093.1, on the reverse strand, counting down.
CTATCAGGACCTTAAAAAAGAACTTGTGGCTTTAGGGCATACCTTTTCGTCCCATAGCGATACCGAAGTGCTTGCGCATCTCTACGAGGAACACGGCACGGCGATGCTCAGCCGCTTGAACGGACAATTCGCGTTGTGTATCTACGACAAGGCGCAGGGAACGATCTTCCTGGCGCGCGACCGGGTAGGCATCATCCCGCTCTATTATTATTGCCGGGAGGGCAGGTTCGTTTTTGCCTCCGAATTAAAAGCCATCATGCGGTCAGGGGTCAGTCTGTCGATCAATGAGGATGCCGTCGCCTTCTACTTACGGTTCGGTTATATCTCTGCGCCGCTCTCTATCCTTAAGGATACGTGCAAACTTGAACCGGCTCATTACCTGGTCTACGATGTGCGGGGAGGGAAGGTAACGGCGAATGAACGCTACTGGGATATAACGTTTACGGATACGATCAGGGATGCCGGGGAAGCCACAAGGCTGATCGCCGGGCATCTGGCCCGTTCGGCCAGGATGCGGCTTATGGCCGATGTCCCTGTCGGCGCGTTCCTGTCCGGAGGGATCGACTCCAGCGCGGTTGTCGCCACTATCGTCCGGCAGGGGATCAAACTCAAGACCTTCTCGGTGAAATTCGAATATAAGGAATATGACGAGAGCAGTTTTGCCAAAAAGGTCGCCGATCACCTTAAGACCGAACATTACGAGATCGTCTTGAAACCCGACGATATCCGCGCTATTATCCCGGAACTCGTCCGGCATTACGACGAGCCTTTCGGCGATTCGTCGGCCATACCGACATATTTTGTGTCGAAGTTCGCCCGGCAGTTCGTAACGGTATGCCTGTCCGGCGACGCCGGCGATGAGCTCCTGGCAGGATATAACCGGTACCGGTATTTTTTTATCGCCCGTTTTCTGAACCGGCTGCCGGGGTGGCTGCGCGCGGTCCTCCGCTTTAAATTGTCTGTCCTCCTTAAACTGGTGCCGAAGTTCGAGATCGAAAAGATCAGGGAGGTCCTGGAGCTTCCCCTGCTGGACGACCTCCATCTCTATGAACGGTTCGTCGAGAAGATCGGCCGCGATGACCTCAGCCGTCTTCTCCGGAAAGAGGCCCCTTATGAGGATACGACGCGCCTCTGTAAGACAAAGGCCGGGTTATGCGCCCTCCAGCATCATGATATAGTCCATTATCTTGAAGGCGATATCCTGGCCAAGGTCGACCGCGCGGCCATGGCCGTGAGCCTCGAAACACGGCCGCCGTTCCTGGACCATGAGCTTATGGAGGTGTGCTTTAAGATGCAGAACAACCTTAAGCTCAAAGGCCGGTGCGGTAAATGGGTCCTTAAACAGGCCTTCAAGGATATATTGCCTGCGGTTACCGTCCGGAGGACGAAGAAGGGGTTCGGGGTGCCGATCAAATATTATCTTAAGAACGAGCTGGCAGATCTTGTCGACAAATATGTGTTCTCGTACGATAAACACTCCCTTTTCGACCGGGAATTCCTGAGGTCCATGAGTTACGGCGATGCCAAACGGGATACGACGCGCCTTTACTGGAATGTCATGATGTTCAATATGTGGCATGACCGTTGGATGGCAAAAAATAACGATCCGTTATGAATATTCTGATGTTAAATTACGAATATCCCCCGCTCGGCGGAGGGGCAGGCATTGCGACGGCATGCATCATCAATGAATTTTTGCGCTACCCCGACCTTACGATCGACCTGATAACGAGTTCTACCGGCGCACGGCGGACCGAAACGCCCGGAAAGAACATAACCGTCCATTTCCTCGATATCGGTAAACGGGAGAGCAATCTGCATTTTCAATCGATACGAGATCTCCTTGTCTATTCATGGAAGGCGTATCGGTATGCCAGGCGCCTGACCGGGCTCAAGCAATACGATCTTGTCCACGCCATATTCGGTGTTCCTTCAGGCCTTGTCGCGCTGTTCCTGGGCAGGCCGTTTTTGATCTCGTTACGCGGCAGCGATGTCCCGTATCATACCCCGCGCTTTT
>JAQURW010000092.1 GCA_028715425.1 Candidatus Omnitrophota bacterium | reverse complement strand
ACCTATAGCCATATACCTCTCACGATAGTATCGCTAATATTGCTTATAGTGATAAGATTATAAGGTTAAATCGCCGCAGCGTCAAGGGCAAACCGGAAGGAAGGTAACGGTCAGCGCGGGGGGAAGGTTATGCGCTTTGCACAATAGCAGAAATCGTTTTATAGAGCTCGCTCAACGTATCGTAATCAAACCGTTTAATTTTCGGTATAAGTTTTATAATGACCAGAGGTTGGGGATTGCCCGATTCGTCAAAACATGCCGTCGCCAGGTCATGCATCCCCAGGGTATCCGCGTTTGGTATACTGGAATACCATTTCCACAAACCGGCCAGATCGGCAGGGCCATCCTTCCCGAAAGAATTTCTTAAAACAGCGAAAAAAGCCATTTCGACAAGCGGCACATAATCGATGCCTTGTTTGCCGCGGATCTCCAGCGCCGAATCATCGAAGGCGGTAATACTTGATCGGCCCTGGTACGGAGCGAACAGGCCCAGCTCATCTACGGGCGTAATAATGACCGCATTCTCGGGTTTTATCCGCATACGGGAGAGCCGCCCGGATAGAGATTCGCCGGACCCCACAATGATGCGCATATTCCGCAGCATGCGGCATACCGCGCCGTTATTCGCCGTCAACTGTCTTAGCGCGTTCATGACATTTTCAGATAGTATCTCTCTCGTCCCCGCGCCCTGGACAGCGCCTATATTGATCACCAAGACATGGGTTTGGCCGTTTTCATCCGACGGCACAGGCCCCGGCTCATTCGAACCGGACCACCGCTCCAACGCCGCGACAAAATGCGGCATCATGGTGCCGGCATTTTCGACGATCGCGCTACCGTCAGACTGCCCGCCCGATCGTCTACCGCCGTCCATATCACGGGACAACACATTTTTAATAATTTCCGCGAGCCTGCCGTCCCTGTGCCCACGCTTCCCTTCGGCGCCGGCCACGGCATAATTGGTTTTGGCAAAGAGCGCCTCCTGGACAGCTCTGGCCGCGCTATGCCCCGCATAATGACACAGCGCTTCGTGAAACACATACTCGGCAAGGATCTCCCGATGATCCCGTTCCAATAAGATCGCGTCAATGACATTTCGGGCGTATCCCAATGTCGGCTGCCGAAATATGTTCATCAGACCCGCCTGAAGCACAGAGACCGGCCGCAGTCCATCCCGCTCAGAGCTCCTGAAGCCCAGAAGGAACGACGCGGCCTCACGCCGAACGATACCGTCAAATTCCACCGCGGGCAGCGCGGTAAGATCCGACAGCGCGCGCTCTATCGCGGCCATGCGGCCCGTGACCTCTTCTGCGCCCCTGTTTTCCGCGACACGTTCCCTGACTATCCCGGCCAATTCATCCAACCGGACCTTGTCCCGCAGCCCGCCGATCCTGGCCATGGCGGATTGTTCGCCAAGCAGCTTAACAAGCAATGTTTCGTCGCCCCGCACGATATCGCCGTATGGCCCGTCCTCATCGGCCGGAGGGTCCTCGCCGGGCAGCACAAAGAGATCATGCACCCAGTCTCTCCTGCCGGCGCTGTCGACATACGCGGTTTCTACCGCTATGTAAGGGATCGGAGGATACTCCACCGCGCCCGTAGCCTCGTCGACACGGAACCTTTTTGCGGTCAGATGCTCTTCTATGGATTGAAAGGCCTCCGGAGAAAAATAGTCCTTAAAAACCCTTTTCAGGGCTTCCCCAACGGCAGCTTCCCGGTACTCTTCCTCATACACCTTTGCGTCGATAAAATATTCCGTCACTATGGACGTGATCATAGCTTGGGATACCGGCAATGCGTATTCAAGGACCTCTTGTACCGCCGCATAAAACGTATTCTGGCTTTCCGGAACGGCTATACGCCTCTTTATCTCAGCCAGCATCTGCGTCGCATCGAAATGCGCGAAGGACCGACGCTCGGATACCTGTACGGTGCCGTTATGGTCCATGCGGAGACTGACCTTCCCGTCGTTCATAAACTCCTTAAAAACATTTCGGAGCGCCGCAAGGCTTACCCCTTCCTGAACAGGCATGACAAGTATTTTTGCCATTATGTCCGCGAGTTGGCCTCCGTCCGCGTAATATTTATCGAACAGTATATAGGCATAATTCAAGACCAAAAGACGCGGGTCCGCATCGTCCATGACGTTCAGGAACACGTTCCACTGGCTTATAGCGTCTATGCCCTTCATGAATTTCTCAAGGTCTTCGTTGCTTTTTTCCAGGCACAGGGCACCGGCTTCGGCGCTCTTACCGGACAAATAACTTGCCGGAAGCCATTGTCCGTTATTCATCCGCATGGAATAATATTTGTAGTACATCTCCGGAAAATGTTTTATCGCAAAGAGCATCTTCAGTATATTTAATTTGAAATAGGCGTTTTCGTTGGCCGGCGCGTTCTGCTTAAGGGCCGTGTAATTTTTGGCGACGATCGCCGTTTCCAGCTCCGCGAACATCTCGATGAAGGTTATTTCCTCCATCATGCCTTCGGCATAGAGGACATCCCTGCCGACGACCATTTCGATATCCGTACCTTTTCTCATGACAACGCTTTTTTCGTACTGCCTGTCCACCGTCACCGTCACGGCGAGACTGCCCTTCGATATCTTTGTTCTCAGCAAATCCCGCATCCCTGCCGGCAGTTCGCCAAGAAGCTCCTCGCACATGCTCTTTACGCGGTCGACGACTGCCCGGCTTACGGCGCCCTCATCCCAGGCGATCTCGCCGAACCCGTCGCCGAAGGGCAGCGTAGATTCCCGCAGGACGCGCCGCTCATCCCGCTCTTCGGCATTAACATGGTCGTCAAGTGACGTCTCGGCCAGGGCATACGCGTCATGCGGTATATCGATCACATAGACATCCCTGTAGCTGTAGGGGACATGCCCTTTGCTTAATACGATTTCCGCAGAAAGCCTTCTTTTTTTAAGCCATGCCTTGTCGTGAATCGTTTTAAGAACCGTGAAAATGTCATCCCGGCGGTCGCGGAACGCGCCGCTTAACGCCAAATCGCCGGCGCTCTTCAGGTCTTCAACGGTCGACTCAAGAACGTATTGTTTTGTCCCTTTATTCGTACCGATCCTGGAAATATATCCGTGCTTCTCCAACTCGTTCAATAGGCCGGCAGGATCATTGCACACACCCTCAAGATCCTTACTGTCTACAGACGCAACGAGGCCAATGATCTCATTCCAGATATACGCATAATTGCTGCTTATTATGTTTGAACATGGTATTGCCGCGCACTGCATCCCGGACTTTTCGGCCAAACGCTGGGCCGTTTCCAAAATAGACAGGACAACCGCGTTTTTGGATAATGGAACCGATGCCGCTTCGAAGTTTATGCCCGGAAGGATCATGGCGCTCCATCCTTTCGGCGACCGTTTCTGTTCCATTCCCTCGACAGGGCATCTGACAAGTTGTACCTGGCTTAACGCCATCACCTTGCCCTGCCTGTTCTTGACCGCCAGTTTGCCGAAATGGAAGTCTTCTTCATCCTCAGCCTTAAACGTCTTCCATAACACCTGGCGGGCGCGGTAATCAAACGTGCATACGCCGCTCATCATGAACCCCATAAGATGGAACAGATCGTCGAAAAACCCGACGTAAAATTCCTCCTGCGTCTCAACGCTGCCGACGGTATACAAGCCGATCTCGTCCCGGATAGCGGATTCCTCTTCTTTAAATATATCCATAACGGCGAGCGAGACCGCTTCAGCCAGAATTTTTTTCCTGCCGGCCACCGCATCCTCCGCATCAAGGGCATCCAGGGTTTCATTACGCGCCCGGTCCAGAGCATCCTGTACGATGGCTGCGTATTCCCGCGCCGTTTCCGCCGCGGATTCCGGAGGAACATTATTTTTTTTGAGAAGCGCCTTGACATACTTCGCCAGCCCTCTCCCGGCCCATCTCCCGATAAGAGAAGCATCGCGGATCTCGCGTTCATCTATGCGCGAGAACCATGTCCTCGCGAAATATCCCGCCAAGGCCGCGACCGTTTCTTGTTTTTCTTTCACAGCGTTCTTTACCAACGCGGCAGCTTCGTTATCGGCCTTAAACAACTCGTTTTTGCTGTCCACGCTGATACGGTATGATTTCTTATATGCCTCGCTGAGGCCCCGTAATGAGGCGTACGGCCGGCCGACGATAATGTCCGCAATCATTGCGGTAATGTCGGCCCGGCAATCCTGCCGCCAGGTGTCAGTAACAAGCCGCAACCATCCGTCGAGCCATTGTTTACAGCTGCTGTCCGATCCCGGCGTAACGGAAAAACGTTCCATCGGAAGGCGCGCCCTTTCAACGGCATATTTCACGCATAGCACCTTCAGGGCATTCCAGGTATCGTCGGAAGGCTCGTCGATATATTTCTGCAGGGCGGGCCGGAATATCCCGTCGCCGCTGGCCAGTCCCTTAAGCCTTTCGTGAAGAGCGTGCCTTTTGTCCTTGTCAGTTCCCGTATAGGCGACAACATCTTCGGTCCCATGCAGCGAAAACAGGGTCCGCACGGCTCCATCGACCTCCTCCTGCCATAGCGGTTGGCCCTTTTCTCTGCTCCAGGCATTGCGATCGCGGATAGCGGATTTCACCTCCCTGAATTCCGGGAGATACGCATGTATGCTCTTCGCATGGAGGGGCATATATTTGGCGATAAGCCCCAGCTCATCATCGTCGGTCAATCCCCATTTCGCCTGTATGTCAGGCCCGCAGCCGAAATAATTCCCCCAAAGCGACCGCGGACCGAGCAGTTCATCGACATCTTTTTTCAGGCTCTCCAACGCCTCTCGATCGCCCTTATTTGCGCGATAGATATCAAAAAGTCTCGGCGTTATCACTTTAAACCCTGCCTGAAAAAACCCCTCGAAATCCATTAAAAAAGACTCGTTCCATTTTTCCGCACCCCACTTCTCGAATCCCCGGAACGAACCCAGGATCTGTAAAGCGCCTATGACGTTTTGCGGGCTTCGCCTTCCATATCTGCGCATCATACTGACGGCAAAAGCGAGAAAATCATGGAACCTGCCGGCCTGTATAAGACGCTCGGAAATCGCGAAACATCCGTCTTGATTATCCCAGGAATGTTCACCTAAGGCGCCGATGATAGTCGTAAGCGGGTCTTTTATAGGCAGGGCCTCCCTGAGCGGCTGAAAAGTAAAAATGTCGATCTCAGGGTCATTATCTGACATACGGAGAACCCGCAGGTTACCAATACTGTTCAGGCATGTATTAATGTCCGCGTGAACGATATTCAAAAGAGACACTATCTCTTTATAACATCGCTCCTTATAATCTGCCCTTTCGAATAGCGGAGCGCCGCGACGCGTGACCACAATATTATCGATCAATTCATAAGCAGTGCGCAAGAAACTTTCCCTCGCAGATGGCGGTAAGCCCGCGGCCTCTTCGTTCAATCTCGCCAGTAATTTTCTAAGGGTCCCCCCACCCCATAGCATTTTGTCGAAATATTCAGGAAATTCATTAAACAAATAAGCAAGTCCCGCAAATTTCATATTCACAATTATTTTTTTGCACATATCTTCGTGTATAACTATTGTGTTTTTGCGGATAATCCGCCCGATCGTCCGCAAAACGTCATACAATAATGGCGCATCACTGATGTCTCTGTCATAAAAGTCGGCTGCCTTTTCAAACAGAATCGCTAAGGCTTTTTCATCCCCCATTGCCTCCAGGGCTTCGAAAACTACGTCATAATGATCTGAAGGTATATCGTCATGTCCCAGAAAACCACGCAGTAACGGCTCCAACTCTTCGTCTCTGGCACTGACAAGGGTCAAAAGAGCTGTCCGCCAACCCACACCATAAATGTCATGCTCTATCGTGCGCATAAATGCAATACCGGCAGGACCGCCTATCGCGGCAACCGCCTCAACCGCGGTACGCTGTACATATTGATTAGCAGCCCACGCAGCGTCAAAAGCATCTCTCTCCCTTATCCCCGATGGATATTTAAACTCGGCATTATATCGTTTAATAAGCGGCTCAAGAGCAGCCGTGTCGCCTATCTTACCGAGTGCAGATGCAGCTTTGTCATTTATTTCCAAACAATCATGATCCAGCAATTCGATCAATCGCGGAACAGCGCGCCGTGTTTTTATACTCGCCAATGACAGGATAGCCCACTCGGACACCCCCCGGCTTTCGTCGTCAAGAGCCCTTATCAGCAGGTCAACGCTGCCGTCTGAATCCGCATCTGCGGCATTGTTTTCATGTATATACCCTAGCGCAGCTATGAATTCTTCCTTAACCGCCGGAGGCTGCCTATCGAACCTTTCTATCATTGGTTGAATTGCAGCACGCGCTTTATGGAACAACCCAAGAGCGCCAGCAGCCGCTATTCTCACATCAGGGCTGGGATCGTCCAACAATCCTATCAAAACAGGAACGGACTGCTCCGTTCGTATCATTTCAGCGGCCGCGACAGCCCTTAATCGTTCATCGGGCGACCGAACAGACGCGCATAACTGACGAAAGAGATCATCATCGGATAACCGCAATTCCCTAAACGCGTCCGACAGCTTAGCTCTCACAGTATCCTGTTCTGTTGTAGAGAGCACTAACAATATGGGTGTGACTGCCGATATATCATGCAACGAAACGACAAAATCAACCTTTTTCATCAACGTCTCATCTGATTGCGGGCTGGGGCCTTTATAATCAAGCAGCGCGGTAATTACTCTTTCTGCCGGTGTCCCGGATCGCAGAAGCGCCTGCGCAGCTTTTTCCCATCCCTCAAGGTTGTTCTGTAAAATCAGCAGAAGGGCCTCCTCATCGCGAGCGGCATCTTGCCCCCCCAACTTATCGAGCGCAGCGCTTCTCATCTTGGCTGATCGTGACCTGAGCATTGTCTTCCACCACACGGTCATCTGTTCCGGCGTCGCCTCTATGCGCTCCAGAAGATCACTAGCCGCCATAAGAGCCCAGTCATCGTTTTCAATCTCAGTATCCACCGCGGCCGCCCCGGCAGCCCGGATAATCGCGTCGGCATCATCTTTACTTGCGTACCATTTAAGCGCAATCACAGCGTCCGCCCGGATCCTCCCGATAGGGTCCTCCAAACACCGCACAAGTTCATCGACAAATCTTCTTTTGGACGCAAACAAGGACCTCATGAGAGACTCGGCGCGTTCGCCTTCGGGCGACATTTCATTGACATCTTCCGACGACCACCCAAGCAGTTGGGCCGCAACCGGTATGACCGATTCATGCCGGATAGAACTCAAATCGGTAAGTAAAAGAGAAAGCCTCTTGGACGTGCCACCGTGGGAAAGCTCTTCGCGTAGAGCGTTATTGATGCCCGCGACGATCGCCTCGTCGGGCGCGCCCATCCAGCGCAATAACGCCAAAAGATATTCGTGAAGCGCGGCATCCTCGATCCGGAAAAAAAACGTTAGCGGCTGCACGGAGCGCGGGTCTCTGGTCTTGGCAAGCTTGCCGACGAGCTCCATGATCGCTGCCTTATCGCGTTGCCATGAAAAATATCCAAAATACGCAACATCCATCATTTCGCTGATTGCCTTCATCTCCTGTCGCGAACCGAAAACGATCACCTCGCTACAGAGATACGGAGAATAGCGCACAACATCGCAAGCGCCTTCCATGGACGAACACGTTTGGGGATTATAATAACGCAGATACCTGCCGCCGGTGAAATAGATGCGGAACTCTTCCGAATACGGTGATCTGTAACGACCCAGATAGCCGGTATACGCTTGTGGCCGTAGGGTCACAGACACCTTGCCGTCATCAAGCTTTCTCGCCACATCCCAAACCGAGACCGGCCCTTGCTTCGCGATATAATCATGGATGAGTTTTGCCGTTGCGCGGAAGCGCAGGTCTTCTTCGGAAAAGATCGTCTGGACCTGAATGGCGTCCGCCGGCACTTCGCGCATGATAAAGCACAGGAGAACGGCATATAGTATGGTTTTCGTCAGTATATTTTTCTTCATATAATCCCCTTATATACGCATATACTACTTTACCTAAAATAGACTGGCCGTTGGTAACACCGATGTCATAATAACGTAATAATATTGACCATGCCGCAGCGTCAAGGGCAAACCGGTTTGCCCCTCAGCTATGCCGCAGCCCTGATCGCGTTCTGGATGCGGATATAACGGTCGCGGCTCTGATGATCGTAACGCTCTATGCGTCCGATGAGATTGAAAATAAGGAACGATGAGCCGTCTTCGGTAATATTGTGGATATTGATCTCTTCGGGCTTGATCCCGAGCTTGGAAAGCGTATCGTTAAGGCCGTCCGCGTCCAACCGGTTCTGGAAGCTTACCAGCGTCATCGCCACGATCTCAGGCAGCGGATAAAAATAGCTTATCGCGTCGAAAAGATTGCCGTTTTTGTCCTTTTGGCCGATAAAGACTTTTTTCACCTCGGCCGCGGTATCGATATTATTCCGCTCGTCCTCAGGCGCGAACATGAAAACTATGGTATTCGGGTCCCGGGGATCGATCCCGCCGCCTTGTTGTGTTTTCTCGCGGTATTCCTGCATCGACCTCGTGATGGTCAGGTTTTTAAGCAGCGCGTCAAAACCGTCTTTCTTTTTAAGTTCTTCAAGTTCTGTCAATACCCTCGCCAGTTTCTTGTCGCTCAAGCCCGCAAGGTTTTCGTGGAAGGCAAGTACAAGCCTTCTCTCGCCGGTCCGGGACGGCATACCCGGCCGCGGAGAATCGTGCGATAACAGTATCGATATCGCGCTCTCGATAAGATTTTTCGTAAGATTCCTGCTCTCGCGGATGTCGTCGAGGGCGGGCTGTTCTCTTACCTCTATGGGCAGCTCTTGTTCCGGTTCGTTTTGCCGTGGGGCAGCCGGCACGGGTTCGGCAACGTCAGCTTTTTTCTGCCACACTGTTTCCGGCACGGTACGCTCATCTTCCCTCACGGGTTCGGCTATGAGCTCGAACTTTTTATGAAACTCCGCCCACACCTCAGGCGGTATCCCGTTATTGACAAACAATGTCTTTTCACCCGCAATATCCCCGCTCAAAAGCAACCCTCCCGGTTTCATCCCGCCTAGTGATAAGATCAGCCGCGCCCGCGCTTCAGGCGTAAGATATTGTAAAAGCGTGTTGATCGAAACGATCCCCGATGTCCGCATATAATGTAACGCCTGTTCGTCAAATATAT
>JAQURW010000091.1 GCA_028715425.1 Candidatus Omnitrophota bacterium | reverse complement strand
ACGCCCGGCCATTCACAGGGATGCATAAGCCTTTCGTGCGGGGATGTCCTTTTTACCGGCGATACGCTGTTTGCGGAGTCGGTCGGAAGGACGGACCTGCCGTTCTCAAGCCCGCGCGACCTCGAGAAGTCATTGGCGAAATTAATGAAGTTCGACGACAAGACAGCCGTCTATCCCGGCCACGGGCGTCCGACTACCATAGGGCATGAGAGGGCCCACAATCCGTTTTTATAACGGTAAAACAACATGCGCGACTGGATACAGCAGTTCCTGGATTATCTGACGGTTGAACGCGGCTTGAGCAAAAATACCATCATAAGCTACGGTTCTGACCTGTCAAAGTTCGCCGATTATTGCGAATCAAAGGGGATAACATCCGTTGACGGCGTTAAAAAGAACGATATTACCAGTTTTATGCTGTCGCTTAAGGATAAGGGGCTTTCATCGAACTCGATATCGCGTTACCTGGTGGCGGTCAAGGTCTTCTACCGTTTTCTTGTCAGAGAGCGCCTGACCAGGATCGATATGGCGAGCGTATTAGATTCGCCGAAACTGATACGGCCGCTCCCCGAGGTCCTGACCATAGGCGAGGTGGATAGCCTCCTGAACGCGCCTGACGGCCGCGACGGGAGAGGGATAAGGGATAAGGCGATACTCGAGCTTTTGTATGCGACAGGGCTTCGTGTTTCCGAACTGTCGGACCTTGAAGTCAATAACCTGAACCTGGACATAGGTTTTTTAAAGGCGCACGGCAAGGGCGGCAAAGAACGCATTGTACCGCTCGGACGGACGGCGTCCGAATGGCTTAAACGATATCAGGAACGGGTGCGGCCCAAGATCGTAAAAGGGGCCGGCGCGCCGTATCTTTTTCTGTCGCGGCTGGGGAAAAGGCTCTCACGCCAAAGCGTCTGGAAGATAATGAAGAAATATACGTCCGCCGCCGGCATAAAAAAGAATATCACGCCTCATACATTACGGCACTCGTTCGCGACACACCTTTTGGAAAGGGGGGCAGACCTTCGCAGCGTCCAGGAGATGCTCGGCCACGCGAACATATCGACGACGCAGTTGTATACGCACATTAACCGCGAGCGGTTAAAGGGATTACATAAAAAGTTTCATCCGAGAGGATAGGGTTAAAAGTGGAAAATAAAATGTTAAAAAAGAACTCCCCCTGCCTCCCCCTCTTTATTAAAGAGGGGGACCGGGGGAGTTCTTATAAGGCATATGACCTTACGAAGCGCATGCAAGCCGTGCTTCCGCGGCCGATTATGGATTTGATCAAATATATCGGACGCATGGCTGAGAAAGAAGGCCTTGCCTCCTTTGCGGTCGGAGGTATGGTTCGTGATATACTGCAAGGCCTCAGAAATTTCGATCTTGATATTGTGATAGAAAAAGATGCTATAAAATTTGCGGAGCTGCTTACAAAAAAACTTAGAGGCACTCTTGTTGTACACCGTAAATTCGGTACTGCCACGATATATACGGATTGGCCGAAAGGCGTGCTCGCACCGCCTCTGGCAGGCCCAAAACTAAAGATCGACCTCGCGACTGCCAGGCGTGAGCGTTATGAGCGGCCGGCCGCGCTTCCGACAGTAGAGTTTGCGTCGCTTAAAGAGGACCTGTACCGCAGGGATTTCACCATAAACGCCATGGCCATCAGTCTTACTAAGGAAAACTTTGGCCAGGTGATCGATTTTTTCGAAGGTATCCGTGACCTAAAGATGCGGCGAATAAGAGCTCTCCACGCAAAAAGTTTTATTGACGATCCCACAAGGATATTCCGGGCTATCCGATTCGAACAACGTCTATCGTTTAAGATCGACCCGTATACCGAAAATCTTATCCGCGAGGCGGTCGGAAAAAAAATGTTCGACAAAACCGGAGATCAGAGAATCCGTGACGAGATAATCCTGATCCTTAAGGAGCGTGAGCCGTATAAGGCGCTCGGGCGGATGGATGAGCTCGATGAACTGGAGGTTATCCATAAGGATATCCGGCTCAATAAACGCGTGGAAAAAATGTTTATATCGTGTTATGATAACTACTTGTGGTATGTGCGGCATTTCCCGGAGCGCCGGCCGTTAGATCTCTATGTAATGTACCTTATGGCGCTTACCGATATGTTGTCCCTTCGTGACGTCGAAACGCTCTGTGAAAGATTTGTGTTCAGGCGCAGTGACCGCCTGAGGCTTATTTCATATAAAAAATGCGGACAGGGTGTTCTTAAACGTCTCGGCAAACAGGGGATAGTGAAGGCGTCGAAAATTTACAGCCTTCTCAAGCCGCTTTCCCATGAAACGATCCTGGCCTGCCTTGCGCGGGCCGAGAATAAACTCGTGACGCGGCGCATCAAGGCATTTATCAAGCGGTATGGCGATATTTCTATCCATATGACCGGGCATGACCTTATGGCGTACGGCCTTAAGGCAGGCCCGCATTTTAAGGATATTCTGGGCAAAATACTGGCCGCAAAGATCGACGGTATGATCGCGACCAGGAAGGATGAGCGGGAGTATCTGCGAAAACTGGTGCATTAATATGCGCGTCGGCATTTTACGCATCACCCTTGAGATCACCGACAGCCTTTCGCTTAAGGATAAACGGATGGTGATCAGGTCCCTTAAGGACCGGTTGCGGCAGCGTTATAATATATCGGTAGCAGAGGTCGATGACCATGATGCCTGGCAACGGAGCACCCTCGGGCTGTCAATGGTGTCGCATGACAGGGAATTCCTTGACGCGACGCTGAACAAGATCACCGATTATATCGAGAAAGAACGGTCAGCCGTGGTACTCGGTATCGAAAGGGAAGTACTATAAAGGAGGCAATAATGTCACGGCGTTCAGAGAGAGTCGAAGAAGCGATACGGCGTGAGGCGAGCCTCTTGATCAAAGATGAGCTCCGCGACCCGCGCATCGGGTTCGTGACGGTCACGCGGGCGACCGTATCCGAGGACCTGCGCGAAGCGGTGATCTATTATACGGTGCTGGGCGATGACAAGGCCAAAAAAAACGCCCAGGCCGGCCTCAAGAGCGCCCTGGCGTTCATGAGAAACGAGATCGGGCACCGGCTCAAACTTAAATTTATCCCGAATGTCCGCATGGTGGAAGATACCGAGATACTCTATATGTACCGGATCGAAGAAACCCTGCGGAAGATAAAAGAAGAAAAAAAGGAGAACCCTCATGGTGATCAATGAGATCAGAGATGCCTTACGCAAATACGATAATTTTGTCGTTACATCTCATATCGATCCCGAGCCCGATGCCCTCGGCAGCGAACTGGCGGTCTACGAGCTCTTGAAACGGCTCGGGAAAATGGTGACGATCATAAACGACAAGCCGGTGCCCGAGGAGTATGACTTCCTCGAAGGGACCTCTCTTATGCGCCACAAGTATGAAAAGAGCGAAACCTACGGCGCTGCCGTCGTCGTGGATTGCCCGACGACCAAACGAACCGGTTCGGTCAGACCGCTCCTTGAAAAAGTGCCGTTCATCGTCAATATCGACCACCATATCTCGAACGAAAAATTCGGCAACATCAACTGGGTCAATCCCGACGCCAGCTGCGCGGGGGAAATGATCTATACCCTCTATAAGGCTATGGACGTCGAGATATCGCGCAAGGTCGCGCTCTATATTTACACCGCTATCCTTACCGACACAGGCTCGTTCAATTATACGAACACCTCGGGCGTCACCCATGCGATCACGAGCGAGCTAATCGGTTACGGTATCAACCCCTATCAGGTCTCTCATCACGTATACGAGAATAAAAAATATCAGGACGTAAAATTGCTCGGCGACGCCATCAGGACGCTCGGCCTTGCCCTGAAGGGCAAGGTCGCGTATATGGTCTGCACCAAGCGGATGCTTAAAAAGAACGGGAGCGCTATTTCCGCTACGCAGGATTTTGTGAACATCCCGCGTTCGGTCAAAGGGACGCTTATTGCGTTGTTTTTGCGGGAAGAACCCGGTAAGAATAATAGCTACCGTGTCAGCTTGAGGTCCCGTGGCAATGTCAGCGTAAACAAGATTGCCGCCCAATTCGGCGGCGGAGGGCATAAATATGCCGCGGGTTGTATCGTGAAAGGGACACTTCAGATCGCGAAACGCCGCTTAATAGAGGCCGCGCGGGAGGAATTGGAACGCTATGCGTAAGGCATCGTTTGAGCCGGGAAACGGTATCTTACTGGTCGATAAACCTAAGGGCGTGACCAGCCATGATGTCGTCGACGCTATCAGGCGGAAATTCGGTTTTAAGAAGGTCGGGCATGCCGGCACCCTTGACCCTTTAGCGACAGGGCTTCTTGTTATTCTCATCGGCGCAGCGACAAAACTCTCAGATCAATTTCTCAATCATGATAAGGCCTATGAGGCGCATGTACGGCTCGGCGTTATAACCGATACCGGCGATGCCGATGGAACGGTACTTGAGGAAATGCCGTGTACGGTCCTGCCTGAAGATGTACGGCGCGTCATGGCCGCATTTACGGGCGAGATAGAACAGGTCCCTCCCATGTTTTCTGCAAAAAAATACCAAGGAAAAAAACTTTACCAATACGCGCGTCGGGGTGTTACGGTCGAACGGAAGCCCGCCAAGGTCTGTATACGGGCCATAGAGATCGTTTCGATTGCTTTGCCGGAAGTACGGTTTACGGTCGCCTGTTCGAAAGGCACCTATATACGGCAGCTTTCCGTCGATATCGGAAGATCTCTCGGCTGCGGGGGGCACCTTATGGCCCTGCGCAGGACACGGTCAGGAGATCTTGATGTTAAAAATGCGTTTACTCTCGATGCGATAATAGCGATGACCGACACTACCCTTCATGAACATCTTATTACCTGCTTCTAAAAGGCTTTTCCGGGATAAGGTTTACCTTACCATCGGTGTTTTTGACGGCGTGCACCTGGGCCATCGAAAGATCATACGCTCTCTGGTCGGGTCCGCGCGCCGGCATAAAGTCAAGGCCGTTATCCTGACGTTCACACCGCACCCGGCGGCGGTCGTGCGTCCGTATAAAGCGCCGCCGCTCCTTTTATCGGTCTGCCACAGACTTAGGCTTCTGTCGGATACCGGAGTCGACAGGATTTTCCTTGCCCGGTTCGACCGCGCTATTGCTGACCTTACTGCCAGGGAGTTCATGGATCAGGTCGTACGAGGTGTTTTTAACGCGAAGGCCCTTTTTGTCGGCGAAAATTTTGTGCTGGGAAAAGCAGGCAAGGGGACAGCCGGACGTTTATGCGAACTCGGCCGGGAATTCGGGGTTACGGTAACGATAATAAAAAATAAAAACGTCGACGGCTCGCCGGTCAGCAGTACCCGTATCAGGGCCCTTGTGATGCGGGGTAAATTCAGGGCGGCATCGCGTCTTCTCGGCCGTCCGTATTCGATACTGGGGACCGTGGTCCACGGCGATAAATACGGGAGGATACTCGGTTTCCCGACGGCAAATCTGGACCTTCACCATGAGGCAGAGCCGCCGTCAGGCGTTTATCCGGTCCTGGCGCGTCTCGGACGGCGATGCTGCCGCGGCGTTATGAACATCGGTTTTCGGCCGACCATTGATCCGGCTCTCCGCCAGCGGCGGATCGAAGTCCATCTTTTCAATTTTCACCGCAAAATATACGGGAAAGACCTCGAGGTCTTTCCGCTTGCCAAGCTCCGTAACGAGAGCCGCTTTAAATCGCACGAACATCTAATCGACCAGATCCGCCGCGACCGGGATCGCGCGGCCAGGATTCTGTCAACTCATACTAGCCTGTTAGATCAACTCCCCCACACTCCCCCTCTTTAATAAAGAGGGGGACAACGCATAAAACCTTCTTTCAAACACAACCCCCTCTTTACCAAAGAGGGGGCTGGAATTCGCGTAGCGAATTCCGAGGGGGAGTTTTTCTTGTTGCCCAATTTCGACAAATCTATTACAGTCCTGTTACTTACTGAGCGTAATTGTATGCTAACCTTATGAGTATTATGTTCATACCTGCTCAAAACAATAGTTTACGATTATATAAAAAGATCCTGATCGGGATCGTTGCCGGGGCGTTTCTTTTGAACAGCACCGTTTCTTCGGCACTTGCCCCTGAATCGCGACTAGACCGCACCACATTCCGGCAGGAATTCGAGAAAGGGTATAAAATCCTATCGCACGCCGCTGTGAACGATTATATACGGTCGCAGATCGTATCTGCCGGCGGATTTGGCGAGCTGCGGCAAAGGCCTGACAAAGTCCGGGTCGGCCCGGAAAAGGTTGACATTATTGTAGCCGCGATACCAGGCCTCTTTGCCAAATGCGGCCAGTTCGCGCACGTGGGATTGGGGAAATGGAACGGGAAACCAGTTATCTATATCGATGCGAAATTCTATTATGATGAGGCGACGGTCCGGGAGGAAGGCCCGCGCATCATCGCCCATGAGAAAGAGGAGATAATCCGGTATTATGGACGTTCGCGCGCCGTTCGTATCCCTCTACGGGAGTTGCGCGAGCAGTGGATAATCGCCAATCCGGAGGCGAAGCGGTTCGCCTCCGCATCCCATGATGAGGCGTCATGCGCAGCCAGCCTGGACGGGCTTTTTAAGAAATATTCATGGAGTATCGATTGGGCAGGGCTTTACGAGGCCTTTGCCGCGCACGGCTATCGCTTCGACCAGGACGATGCCGACATTAATATCGCCGCGCATCCGGAAGAGCCGGTCGTTATCGACGAACGGGCTGCGGTGCCTCTATCGCGGTATGCGGCATACCGCACCATTTTCCTGTCCGAGCATATACTCGAGAACGACATACTCGATGCGGCCGACGATCCGTACCGGCTTGCCGAAAAGGTGCGGGCGCTGTCCGGGGCCTTGGAGCCGAAAAAGGTCGATTGGCTCATTTTGCGCCAGGCGCCCCTTGAGCAGTCCATTGTCGAACTTGTTTCGAATTCATCCGATGCCCAGACCGGCCGCCGCTCGCCGATAGGCCGTTTCGGCCTTGGCGCTTTGCAGATGCTGGCCTTTGTCATAGACCGGGACAACCCTGCCCTGGGAAGCGGTGCCCACATTATCGTCGATACGGCAGGGGCCGCGGGTATGGGCAGGCGGATCGTCTTTTTTAAAAATACGGCCGGAGAGGCCTGCTTTACGTGTCAACGCATACCGGTATCGGGGCACGGGACGACCGTCCGTATAAAATTCCCGAAAGGGCTGGATCCTGCCTTAAAAGAGGTCATCATCGAGTGCCTCCATGAAAAACTGGGTCTATTTACCAAAATGCCCGTCTGGCTCAACGAAAAATGTATCAATCCCCTCGACGATCATCTCTACATAAACGGCGATGTCATCGGCTACGACCATCCCGAAAAGAGGATCGACGTAAGGATCTCTCTTGACGAGATCGTCGTTTCCGACAAGGGCAGCGGCATGTCCGACGATGTGCTCTTCAATAAGTACCTTATCCCGCGGCTCGGCGAGAATAATCCGTTCCCTGCCGGACAGACCGACGAGGAGATCGCCGGGGATATCCATGTTTTCTACAAAGCGCCGCTCTTCGAGTCGAAGGAGTCGCCGTGCAAGATCGTGTTTCAGGTATCGGGTGTCAGTATCCAGACCGAGACCGTGAACGGCTATAACCTGCCGAAGGAACTTATTATACAACTGCCGTCGTCGACACGCCTGCCCCTGGCGCGCAATACGATCGAGATCGACAAGAGCACTCACGCGGCGATCAGGATACTGGCAGGCAAGCTCATCGAAAAAGAGTATCATTACCAGATCCCGCTCATAAACGCCCTGATGCAGGCAGCGCGTATACTTGATGCCAAAAATAAGCGCGTCGACGCATCCCAGCCGCTTCTGGATACCGCCAAGGACAGCCTGATGCCGTTTGTCATGAATTTAAAGCGTTTTGTCCTGCCGAACGATCTTCTTTTCAGGAACGTCATGGCGCCCGAAGGGACCGTGTTCCTCGATGAGGCGCTGGTCTATCACATTTCCCCCGAGCAGATACCCGGCGCGCGCGACATGTCGGATCATTTCGAGCCCGGCACGCATAAGAAATTATATACGGTGCCGTTTACGCCCGGTTCGGACCTTTCGTACGTGAGTCACGGCCCGTATATCATGATGAACGAGAAGATTTATGAAAAATACAAGGATTATACGTTACTCCTTAACATGCGGCTCAACCTGCCGCCGCCGACCGCGCATGCGGTCCCGCCTAAGGGGCGCATACTCCGCCATAAAAAGGAAAGGCCCGATGAGCCGGCGTATGAGTCGCTCGACCCGTTCCTGCAGGGGTATCCGGCGCTCGGCGCTCGTCTATCGGCAGGGCAGAAACAGTGGCTGGAGTCTTTCATACGGGGCAACGCCCTTAACCCGGCTGACTGCGCGCCTCTTTTTAAGGTGTTGGAGGCATTTATCGCATCGGTGCCAGAGTTTATCCGCGCGACCGAGGCCATCGACTGGAACAAGGTATTGCCGTTTTCATCCGGCCGGCAGGAGGCGTGCCGGCGTCTCATCGCACGGCCCGGTAATGTCCTGATGCCGTCTGCGGAATTTCTTACCATCCACGGGACTTTTTTCCTGAATCGCGAACATCCTGAGAGGTTAGAACGCTATTTTTCAAACCTTTTATTTTCTTCGCCGCTGGCCGGCCTCGGCGAGGGCGACGTTATTCATCGTTTTGTTTCGCAGGTCGACGCCAAGGCGCTTCCCTTTACCGATTCCGAGATGCTTGCCTATGCCAAGGAGGTATTCGCGAATAAGAACCTCGAGTCGTACGAGAGCTGTTTTAAGGCGATAAACCAAGGCCTGGTCTATGTCGACGGCGACGGGATAAAACTCCTTATCATGCGGTGGATGCGGATATATAAGAACGATCCCCAGGCGGCCACCGGGCCGTTCTATGAGAAGATGAAAGAAGAATATGCCAGGGATACCGGGGCCGAAGAGCGTCCGGCAGACCTGCTCAAAAAACGCAGCATGGACACTGCCGATATAAAGAAGTGGCAACACCCGGGTTTTTGGTGCGACGAGTTTTCGCAGGGCGTTGAGAGCGTGAGTTACACAACGCTTCACTATAACGGAAAACCGCTTTTTGTCGCGAACAGTAAAGAGGCTGCAGGGCTTACGACGTTTTTGATGTTTTTCACTGAGATCGGAAGAGCGTC
>JAQURW010000275.1 GCA_028715425.1 Candidatus Omnitrophota bacterium | reverse complement strand
TTTTGAGGATATCCTGCGATCGTATCAGAAAGTACCTCTTGGTGTGCGCAAGGCCGCCCGAGACCGTTACGGTCTCCTCCACGGTCGATGTTTTTACGTTAAAGGCGTATATGGTCCGTCTTTTAAGCGTTGGCTCGTCGATTATTTTGTAAACCATTTTGTCACTTGCATCGACGATCTCCCTGACGGTCATGCGCGATCCGTCAGGCAGTGTCTCGAAACTTTCGACATAGCGCGCCTGGGACGGGATAAGGATCGCGGTCGGTATGTCAAGGACTCCTTCCTGGTAGGGTTTTGTCTTCCTTTCCCAGATGACGCTCCCGTCAGGCGCTTGTTTGATGCCGTAGATATAGATGCCCTTTTCGGTCGAGATAAGCGTTGTCGTGTACAGCATTTTGCCTTCGGCATCAAAATATTCGCTTTTATGGAGATGGCCTTTGGCTAATCTGAACGTGTCGTCATCGATAAGAGGGACCGGATGGTCGGCGACCTCGGTCGATTGGTAGTTTTTGACGGTAATGGTCCCGTTTTTGTATTCTGAATCTATCAGTTTCCATGTCTCGGCGTTATAGCGCTCATGCCATACCCGTGATTTATTCCGGGCGGTTTTTATGATAATATCCCGTTCGGCGCCGTTAAATTTCTGCCGTGTCCTTTGATAGAGGACAACCTTACCGTCTGCCCAACGCTCGATCTTAAAAAGGAATATGTCGTCACTGGTGGATATATAATATTCGCTGTTCGGCAGCTCCTGGGAAAGATAAGGCTCGTTACGGGAGATCGTTTTAACGATCGCTCCCTGGGGGACCGTAACTTTTCCCTGTGCCGGTTTCATGTCATCATTGAGCAGCGCCATATATGCTTCGGGGATAGTGACTTCGCCGGCGCTCTCAACAACCTCGGTCCGGACATCCTCAATGACGGCAGAGGTATCCTGGATCGTTTTTTTCGTATCATAGGTCCGGTTGTTCTGGTCGAGCCGGGATATACGGATATATTTTCTGCCGTGCGCATCGAGGCCTTCTTCTTTTACCGTGAAGAGCCTATCGACCGGCCCTGAATATGAAAAGGTCCTCCATGACCCGTCCCAATTCCATTCGCCCAGGAGATTCCAGGCCAGGCTGTATTTTGCCTTATAGATCACGATGCCGCCTTTGGTACGTGTTTCCTCGTATTGCTGGGTAACGGGATTACGGTACATGACCGTGTTCACGCCGTAGCGAACATCGATGATCTTCTTATGGATCATGCTGTCACGGCTGTCGAGATATGCCTGTTCGCGGTTGATCGGAATAGCGCTATAAGGGTCATAAATAGTGCGTTCGATAAGCTGGCTGCCTTTGGGGAGGTCGATCTCGTTACCGTCGATGGTCACGCTTTTCCCCTCGGGAAAATAGCGGTAATTGATCTCGGAAACGGTGAGCCCCTGGGTATTGGTAACGATCATATGCGACGGCTGAGGCGAGACCTGGTCCGGGTACGTATACAGGCTTTTCTCCTGTGTGATATTATTCTTTACCGAGATGAGGCGGCCTTGTTCGTCGTAACGGTATTCTTCGACCACGGTCCCCTCTCCTTTTATATGAGGTACCCCTTCGTCGTCAAAATCAACGATCATGCCTGCTATCTTCTGTATAGCCTTGCCGTTCTTTGTCGCCGATACGAAACAATCGCCGGCCTTGATATCTTTGGTTTTTCCCATGACTTCGGGTGAAACCTTGCCATGCATGGTGTAATAACGGTCGCCGATCGTGAAGTAACGGTACATGATACCCTTGGGGCCTGATTCGCGTTCCTTGACAATGCCGGTGTCAGCGTCGATATAAAAACCGGCGGTCTGGTATATAGGGTTTTCATCTTCCGCGCCGGCATAAACAAAAAAATCGCCTGCAGTAACACCTTTGCCGTTGAACGGCGAATGGAGCCCGTGCTCCACGCAATATTTTCCGGCGCGCCGCCCGAAACTATACATGATGTTCTCCCGCTGACCGGGTAAACTGTCGTGTGTCAATGATGCGATGACGATGTCAGGGGCCGCTGAACGCATTTTATAAATGCATTGCTTGGTTATCTTGTAGATATAGTCGCCGCGTGTTTCCAAACGCGCGGTCACCTCTCCCCTCTCCTCGACAATGCCGGCCGAAGCGACGGTCCCGAGGCGTTCCTCAATAAGCACCGTCTTGTCCTCATTGATGGTCGTTGTGCCCTGGAACTGTTCGGCGGTCAGTTTATAGACCGACCATTTTTTCTCGCCGACCTTACGGGCATACCGGTAGGACGGCAGGCCGCGTTGATCCAGTATGTAGGCAAGATGGTATTTGTCTTCACTCCAGGAGCCGTCCTCAGCCTGATTCCGTTCGTGCCGGTATATCGGCAGGCCTTTAAGGGGTTCCTGGCTTGCGTAGCGCTCTTCAACGACGATCTGTTTCTTCGGTTTGCGCACTGCTGCCTCGACGGTTCTCCGCGCGGGTTTCAGGCCCTGGGCGTCAAGCCAAATGCGGTTACGTTCTTCCGGGGGCGTGGTAAAGCCGTCATTCAGGGTATTATAATTCCATGCGAAGCAGCCCAGA
>JAQURW010000274.1 GCA_028715425.1 Candidatus Omnitrophota bacterium | reverse complement strand
TTTGACAAGCGCTATCGTCGCCGCCACGTCTTCTCCGGTCTCGCCGGGGAATCCGACGATAACATGGCCGGTCACTTCGATACCGCACTTTTTCGTGAGCCGTACGGCGCGTTCGATATCGGCGACGGTTATATTTTTATGCATCATATCAAGGACACGCTGGGTACCGGCCTCGACACCGTAGCCGATCATCCAGCACCCGGCCTTGCGCATGGCCTTCAGCAGTTCCTCGTCGGCCATATCGGCCCTGCCGTTGGAGACCCAGCGGACGCCCGGGACCTCTTCGGCCAGCCCCCGCGCGATCGCCAGCATCTGGCCCCGGTCCATGATGGCGTTCTCGGACCAGAAAAGGAAATCATTGACGCCGTAGCGCTCGCGCACGGCCTTCATTTCGGCGACGATCTTTCCCGGCGACCTCATCCGCGGTTTTTTACCGTAAAAAGTGCCTGCCGCGCAAAAGGTGCACGGATACGGACAGCCCCGCCCGGTCAAGACCAGAAGGAACGGCCGATTGGTTATCGGAAGGCAATATTTTTTGATATTCACGAACTCCCACGCAGGCATCGGCAGCCGGTCGAGATCCTCGATGAACGGCCTGGGTTCGTTCCGGATCACCCGGCCATGGTCTTTATAGATCAACCCCTTGACCGCGCGGAGATCTTGTTTGTCACGGATACTAACGGCAAGATCCAGAAGCGTATATTCGGGCTCTCCGCCGGCGATGAACCTGACATCTGGGTTCATGGCGAATGTTTCCTCAGGCAACGCAGTGACATGGATACCGAAAAAGACCGTTATGATGCCGGCGTCGGCCTCTTGTTGGACCGAACTGACCTTGAGGTCGCTCGCGATCGACGGCGTCGAAGTATTGGCGATAATAAGGGCAGGCTTAAAATCCCTGATAATATTTTTTAGCTCTTCGAAGCCGATCCCGTCGTTCGAACAGTCTTTAAGGACAACGTCGAAGGCATGGTCCCTGAGAAGCGCCGCGATGATCGCCAGCGATAGCGGAGCCCAGCTGGTTCCCCAGGCTTCCTGCCGCTGCATGCAACGGCCTTCACGGACTATCTTGACACCGTCTGCAGCCGGGGGATTGATAATAAGGACGTTCATAAGGCTATCTCATCAAAAAAACATATACTTAAGCCAGGTGTACACATACCGCCACCACACCCGGCTCACCCGGATACAGGATGTCCCGTGCTTTCGCGCATACTCATGCGCCGGGACCTCGTGGACACGGTACCCTTTACGGAGGCTCTTAATGACCATTTCCTGTTCTATCGTGGTGATATTCTCCCTGAGATCCAAAGACCGCGCGACATCCCGCCGTATAGCCCGGAAACCGTTCTGGCTGTCCGTCAGGCGCACCTTGAAACGGTAATTTATCCCGAGCGTTATAATATCGCTGCCGACCATGCGTATGAACTTGAGGACATCACCGTGCAGCTCGTCAGAGCCGCCCCGCATCCTGGAGCCGGACACATGATCGGCCTTCCCTTCGAGTATGGGCGCTATCAGCCGCGGGATATCGTCGGGATCATGCGAGCCGTCGGCATCGATAAAAACCAGGATATCCCCGGAGGCTTTTTCTATACCGGTGCGCAGAGCGTCTCCCTTGCCCGACCGGCGGTCGGAATAAACACGCGCGCCGTGCGCTTCGGCGGTTTCCCTGGTCCTGTCGGTAGAATGTCCGTCGATGACGATCAGTTCGTCCGCATATTTCTTGCTCTGCGTGAGGATATCCCGGATATTGGCTTCCTCGTTCTTCGCCGGGACAATGACCGATATTTTAGGCACCGAACCTGTCTCCTTGTTTTAACGTCCGATATCCGCGCAGAAAGCTTCCGGCATCCAGCGGTTTCTTCCCTTCAAGCTGGAGCACGCGCACCTCCAGGATACCCTTGCCCGTGCCGATAAGAAGCCGGCCGTTCATATCGACAACGACCCCGGGCGCAGCGTTCCCGTCAGCGACGCAGGTCTCGACTATGGTGATCTTTTTACCGTTCACCAAGGTATATGCCATGGGCCACGGTTTAAGGCCGCGGACCCTGTTATGGATCGCCGATGCCGGCATGGCCCAATCAATAACACCGTCCTCTTTTACCAGTTTTCTGGCATAGCTCACCCGGACGGGATCCTGGCGCGTAAATTTTTCAATCTTCCCGCCGATATCCTGAACTGTCTTAACGAGAAAAGCTGCGCCGGTAGCAGCCAGACGGTCCGTCAGCGTAACCGCATTGTCATCGGGCAGGATATCGACTTCGACCTGCCCCATGACATCCCCCTCGTCCATGCGCTCATTCAGCCGCATGACGGTCACGCCGGTCCTGGTCTCGCCGTTAATAAGCGCCCAATTTACAGGCGCCGCCCCGCGATAACGCGGAAGTAACGACGCATGCAGGTTGACCGCATAATACCGGGGGATCGCCAGGATATCCGCCTTCAGAAGTTGGCCGTACGCGATGACCACGAAGAGGTCCGGCATTGTTTTTTTTAATTGAGCGGCCGTATCGGATAATAGCGTATCGGGTTGAAAAACGGGTATCCCGTATTTTCCCGCAGCAACCTTGAC
>JAQURW010000273.1 GCA_028715425.1 Candidatus Omnitrophota bacterium | reverse complement strand
CCCTTGGCGTCAGCAACACGCTCAAGTATCCCATCGACCGCCGAATTCGCCTTTGCCTTGAACCCCGCGTCCATTATAACCACCGTCAATATATCGCCTGCTTTAAACTTGTATTTCGTAAAACTGCCGTACAAACCGGGACGCGCGCATTTGCCCACTTCAAGGATTTCGATATCCATGGTCTTTCCGCCGCCGCCATTTACTACCTTCGCGGTTACCTGGAATGCGGGTTCGGGCGCAGGCGCAGCCCATATGACGACGGCACCGACGACACCGCATACCAGAGCAATCAATAATACCCTCATAAGTACCTCTTTTCGCGGTAAAACAAACTGACGCCCCGGCACTCGCCGAAAATCAGGTCAATTGATTGATCATCTTGCTGACCGCAGTGGTCATGAGCTGCCAGTCCTCCTGACTGTGGACCGCAAATTTCTGTTTCCTCTTCCACTTGTCGCCGCGTTTTTGCCAGAGATAGAAGCATATCTGTTTTCTGCCGTAGCTCTCCAGAAGGACTACCGCCGACCACCAGCCGAAACGCTTGTTGACCGTCGAGTACTCAAGCACCTTAAGAGGTGCGATGATCGGCGGCAACTCACCGGGGACCTTTTTGCGTTCCATCAGTTCCTCATTTGGTTCCACCATTGCGTCCTCCTTTGTTTTCTGTCGACGTGCTATCTCCGTAACGTAACGCGGTAATCGTTCCCCTCTTCCTCCAGAACCACGTGGCCTTCGCGTGCCAGCCATCCTATGCTCATAAGAGCCGTGTCACGCTTTTTGTCGATACCTTTAAGCATTTCCGACAGCACGGCTACCCTGTTGTGTTTATCGAGATAGTGCCATATCTCGCCTGCCGTGATCCCTATTTCCGTAATCATAACACCACCTCCTTCGCTTTTATTTTTCATTAAGGCTACCGCATTGAGGACATCGCGACAGTGCGCTGTCCTTTGAGTCGATATAAGCATTGGCGCAGATCGAACAACGCCTCATAACTTCAACGTCTTTTTTAAATGTTCGTTCCCGTGTCCGATAACCGGCATAGGTCCACAAAAAAAGAACGGCCATGGTCGTAAAGAACAAATACAGAAAAAGCGCTGTTGATATATCTATCAGTATCATGATCCGTCACCGTTTGATCTCAAGGGTTACCAGGCCCCATGCGTCTTCGCCGTGCACGCCGGTCCGCGGCGCAAAACGCCATTGTTTTAAGGTCGCCGCGCACCCGGTATCTATCTTTATATTGCCGCTCGACAGGACCGGGACCACCGTTGTGACATATCCTTCTGCCGAGACCACGATCCTGAAACGCGTTATGACAACCCCGGGTTCTATCATCAGCATCTTCACCGAATCCGGCATGCCCGGACGGTAGAGTATCGGCCTGTCCCGCAAGGGGCCTTCGATGGACCGGTCCGTTCCGCCTACGTTATAATAAAGCCCCTGCCGTACCGGTACGAGGGCCGTCTCCCGTTCCGGCGCGGCTAAAGAGCGCTCCGCGCCGGGCTTCACATCGTTCCGAAAGACATAGTTCTCCTCATGACGGACCGGCCCTGTGTTGTCGAGGGACTGTTCGCTCTTTATCAAAAACGGCACACGATCAAGTGTCTCGCCCGGCTGATGGCGTTCGACTACCATTTTTTCAAAAGCAGTTTTTTCAAGGAGCGGGCCTAAAAAATTTATCTGGCCGTATTTCGGGCGTACCGAAGACTCCGGGCTTATCGATATCCCGAACAATACCGAACACGCCACATGCCAAACCAGGGAACCCGTGACTGCCGTCACTAAAATATTTCTCTCCTTCAATCTAAGCGGGGTCATGAGCGCCCTTCCTGCGTCGTTGCAACGTTGATCCCACGCACGCCTTCCTGCCGGCAAAGATCAAGGATCCTGACAACGCTGCCGAACGCCCCCTGCCGGTCGGCCTTGATCAGGACCGGTTTCCCCTCGCGCGCGGCGATCCTGAAACGCGAGATAAGCTCCTCGTCGGTGACCGGGCGTTCATTAAGATATACGGTATTGTTTTTCGCGACAACGACTTCAAGGCTCTCCTTGGGAATGATCTCACTCGTCACGACCCTGGGTAGATCGACCGTCAGCCCGGGCTGAAAAATAAAGCCCGACGTAATGATAAAAAATATGAACAAAAGGAATATGATATTGACAAGCGGTATAAGATCCAGCTCGCCCTTTTGAATCGATACCCCCCGTTTAAATCTCATGATACTTCCCGTTTTGTCGAAAGGATATTTACCAGTTCCGTTGCGCTCCGTTCCATATCGAGCACAAAGCCGTCGACCTTTGAGACCAGAAAATTATATGCCACATATGCCGGGATCGCCACGGAAAGGCCGGCAACGGTCGAGATAAGCGCCTCCCATATGCCGCCGGCAAGGTCTCCCATCGTTATGGGCATCATATTAGCCGCCTGATGCTGGATCGCCTGAAATGCCTTCACCATCCCGACGACAGAGCCCAAAAGGCCCAGGAGAGGCGCTATGTGCGCAACGGTGGCGAGGATATTCAGGTTTTTTTCAAGCCGCGGCACCTCATAGAC
>JAQURW010000090.1 GCA_028715425.1 Candidatus Omnitrophota bacterium | reverse complement strand
CAGTGCGGTATCCACGGTGGCCAATACAACGCCATCGCAAGCAGCGCATGCGGTGGGTACTACGGTGTCAAATGCGGCGCACACGGCAGCTAATACAACGCCGTCACAAGCAGCGCACGCGGTGGGGACTGCGGCGTCAAATGCGGCGCACACGGTAAATAATGCGCAGGCAAACGCAGCGAACGCAGCGTTTAATACGGCATCGAATGCGGCGCATACGGTGTCAAATGCGGCGCACACGGCGGCCAATACAACGCCGTCACAAGCAGCGAATGCGGTGGCCAAGAAGGCGTCAAGCGTAGCGCATAGCACCGGGGCCGGAAGGTATCAATAATACCAACTATTAAAATAGTCAAATCCGCCCGGCAGGATGGTGGATCGTGACCGGTATCGGGTTGCCGCAGGTCGGCAATTTCGGCATGGCACAAACCGTTGCCTGTATCGTTTTCGGCGCGATCGGGTTTGTCGCTTTTGTCTATGGTAAAAAAAATAACCTTATGCGGCCTATGCTTATCGGGCTTGCCTTAACGTTGTATCCCTATTTTTTTTCAGAAACAATTCTTCTTTATCTTGTCGGTATTTCCCTTACTGCATTACTGTATCTATGGCGGGAATGATCGGGTGGCCCGCGCTCTTGCTTTTCGTCCGAACATAAGGTATACTGGAGATGTAGAAGGTTAGACCTCGCGGGAAGACTGAGGGTTGGAGAATTGAAGTAAGGCCTTCAGGGTTTAGTCCGGTTCACCTTAAATAGGTACAAACTTACGGATTGAAACCATCTTTCTCGCAGGGTGTTTTACGGCAAAGACCCAGGTCATGTGACTTGGGCCTTTGCATTTTTAGCGGCATGGTGTAAAATGTATCGATGCATAGGCATACGATATCAAAAGATGAAATAAACGCCCTGCCGCTCGGATCTTACACCGGCCCTATCCATGTTATAGATTCCGACGAGAAGATGAACAGGGCCGCGCGCGCTCTCGACGCGGAAAAGGTCCTGGGGTTTGATACGGAGACGCGGCCCGCTTTTAAAAAAGGCGAATCCTATCCGCCGTCTCTCATCCAGCTTGCCGCGAGCGACGGGGTTTACCTTTTCCCGCTGAGGCATATCACTTCGTATAAAGCGCTTGCCCATATTTTGGCCGGCAAGAAGGTTTTGAAAGCGGGCATTGCAATAGGCTATGATCTGAAAAAACTGAACGATATAATACCGTTCAAACCCTCGGGATTCGTTGAACTGGCAGAACTGGCGGCCATGGCCGGAATAAAGAACGCGGGCATACGGAGCCTCGCGGCCTTCTTGTTCGGTTTCAGGATATCCAAACAGACGAAATTATCCCGCTGGGACGCGCCGCGGCTTGCGCAGGTACAACTGGAGTACGCGGCTACCGATGCGTGGCTGTGCCGGGAGATATATTTCGCGCTGCTCGAAAAAACCGGGAGGTCTCATGGATAAAAAAAACGGTATGGAATGGGGCAGTCCTGCGATCGACTACGGTCTTTGTACTAAATGCGGGCTTTGCGCAAAGATATGTCCGTCGTTCACCATTTCTATGGAGGACGGCAGACCGACAGTGCGGCATAAAGGCCAGTTCGGGTGCCTGGCGTGCGGCCAATGCGTGTCCGTTTGTTCAGCCGACGCTGTGCGCGTGACCGGGCGGCGCATGAAAAAAGAAGATGCTTTCAGGCTGTCGCCGGAAGGCGGGCGTGCTACGGCAGACACTTTGACAGCGCTTCTGGAGGCGCGCCGCAGCATGCGGCATTATGAAGACCGCCCGCTTCCGCGGGAGGTCATAGATAAACTCCTGGCAATGGCGGCGACCGCGCCCATGGGGTTCCCCCCGTCGGATGTAGGCGTGGTCGTCATAAACGGCAAAGCCCGCGTTCAAGAATTCGCATCCGATATATGCGCGGCTATGAAAAAGTGGATGTTTCTGGCTTCGCCGGCCGGAACTATCATGATGAAATTTATCATGGATAAGACCACGGCAGGGATGATGAAGGATTTTGTTTTACCTTTAGCCGGTGAAATAATAAAGGCGCGGCACGAAGGAAGGGACTGGCTTTTCTATAATGCGCCGTGCGTCATTATATTCCACTACCCGATGAAAGATACCGTTGATCCGGCCATAGCGTGCAGTTACGCTACTATAGCGGCCGAAGCGTTGGGGCTGGGCAGTTGTATAATAGGCACCGTCGCTCCTGCCCTGGCAGGCGATAAAAAACTTAAAGGTAAATGGGGCATACCGGATGCCGCATATCCGTCGCTGGCCATGATAGCCGGTTATCCGGATGTGCACTATACCCGCGGCGTGCGGCGCAGTTTCTCGTCGGTGCAGTATCGGTAGTCAAGCTGCGTATGGGCTGTCGGCACGCCGTGCCCTACGTCTACAGTTTTAACAGCGGTATGTTCAGCCGCCGGCGCTCTGTTTCGCCCTTGAGCAGGGCAGATTTGCGCCATGCCGCGGCATTTCTCGGATGCCCCTTTTGATAGACAAGCGCCGCGCCTGTAGAGGCCAGGTGGACGGTATATTTGCCGTATATTTTATTTGCCGCATCGACCGCCCGGGATAACCCGGAGATCTTCGCGATCTCTACGGGGTCATCGAACAGCGTGTGCGAATCGATCCCTTCCGTAACAAGGTCCGATACTATCACGCCCGTCGCGCGGTAATAGAGGCCCTCGCGAAAAGCCGCGTTAAAAAGTGCGGCGCAGAGCTTCGTAAAATCAAGTGTCGATGACGAATGTCTTGTCAATTCGCCTACGCGGCCGAATCCCGTATAATCTTTAGTCCTTAAATAAACAGTGAGTGTTTTTGCGGATAACGTATGGCGCCTTAACTTGATGAACGCGGCTTCGAGATTACGCGTAAGCTGGGCTTTTACGATATCGCGGCCTGATGCAGGGGGGCTGAAGGTCTTAGTCTTACTGATGGAAAGATACGTGTCTTTTTTTTTCGTTGATACGGTATAAACAGCGGTCCCGCGAAGTTCGTGCCAAAGCTCGCGGCCGGTCTTGCCGAGCAGTTTGTCCGCAAAGCCGATAGGCCTTTGCGTAAAATCGAGGACATTATGCATACCGCACTTGGCGAGGAGATTGACGGTATTCGGCCCGAATCCGCAAACACGCTCAAGCTCAACGCCTTTCAGGAATACAGATAAGTCTCTTCCCGGAAGGGCCGTGAAGGCGTCGGGCTTCCTATGCCGCGAACATATCTTTGCCAGGGTCTTCGTGAGGCTCAACCCGACCGAAACGCTTATGTCGAGCTCTCTCTGTATGGTTTCCTTGATGCGGCGCGCTATCTCTTCATACGATGTCCTGTAGAGGCGCCTTAATCCCGTGAGGTCGCAGAATGCCTCGTCTATGGAGAATTCCTCCACCGACGGGGTGAAACGCCTGATGATAGCGAACATCCTCTCTGAATATATGCTATACGTTTCATAGTCGCTGGGCAGTATCACCAGCCCCGGGCACAGGGTTCGCGCGTCGCGAAGGCTTACCCCGCGCCTGATGCCGAGCGCCTTTGCCGCATAATTCGCGCAGGCGATTATGCCCCTCTCCTTGCCGGTGACAACCGGTTTCCCGCGCAGGGAAGGGTCCCTGGCTTCTTCGCAGGAGGCAAAAAAGGCGTCGCCGTCTATATGCGCTATGGCCTTGGGATAAGAATCGAAACGAAGAAAATCGCCGCTATTATTTGTATTTCCTGACATTTGCCACGACCACTCCGGCTATCGTAAGTTCCTGCTTCGGCGTTATGGGCGGATATTTTTTGTTCGCGGCCCGCAATATGACCTTGCCCGGGCTTTTCTCGAAGTATTTTAACGTCCACTCGTTGTCGACCCGCGCGACGACTATATCGCCCGATCTCGGGACAAGGCCCTTCTGGACCAGGACAAGGTCGCCGGGATGGATGCCGGCATCGATCATCGAATCGCCGTCGACCTTTAAGATATACGTGGATTGGGGGCTCGCTATAAGGTATGCGTCGAGGCTCATGGTATCTGACAGTTCCTCTTCGGCAGGACTCGGGAAACCGGCTGCCACGGTTCCGAGTACGCGTATCGGGAGATTAAGGTCTTTCGGGATGAGGCGGCCTGTCTGATCCTTGTCCACAACGCCGCTTCTGACGAGCGCAAGGACGCGTTTGAACACGGCATTTTTGGACCGTAACCCGAAGATGTCCTGCATTTCTGAATATGAGGGCATGCGTTTATTGGTGATATGAAAAGTACGCAGTTTTGACGCGTAGAATTCACTTTTCGCAGCGGCCATAGGAACCTCCCTTTTAGGATAACTATTATAGTGAACAATCGTTCACCATGCAAGAAAAATTTTCCTTCGTTCGATTGCGTAAATCATTGAAGATAAGGGATGTTTGGCGTACAATAAGGATAAAAATAACGCTTTATCATCAAGGACGGTGAGATATGAAAATCAAATTGGCCGGATATAATGTCGACGCCGGCGTTTTAAAAGATCTGGAAGAAAAGACCGGTAAACGTGACGACCTGACGCCTGAGGTGCTTTCCGCGGCGTATGCCAGGATCAGCCGTGACCCGCGCCCCATAGACGAAATCAGGCAGGATGCCCGGCAGGAAGTCGAGAAATCCCGGCGCTCGAACTCGACGATCATATTTAAAATGGGGCATCATTCGGTAGCCGAACACGCGGTGTTTAACTGGGATATCATGGGCGTTTCGCGCTACGCCATGGAAGAGGTCGAGAGGTTCAGGCTTTCCTCGTACACGGAAAAATCACAGCGGTATATCACATTACAGAACGACTTCATCATCCCCGACGGGATCAAAGGGACGAGGCTCGAGGCGATGTTCACCGGTATGATACGGACGCAGAATAACGCCTATGCGGAGCTCTTCGAAAAATTAAAAAAATATGTCTTTGGAAAAAATGCCGGCCTTGCGGCCGATCCGAAGAACCATAATCTCCTGGAAGGGTGGGCAAAGGAGGATGCGCGTTACATCACGGCGTTGGCAACAGAATCACAGGTGGGCCTTACCATAAATGCGCGCAATTTTGAGCTTATGCTGCGGAGGTTCGCCTCCAGCGCGCTCCCGGAGATAGTGGCGCTGGGCCGGGAGCTGCATAAACAGGTCGCGGACATTGCGCCGTCCATAGTCCTATTCCATGAAGCTAATGATTTCGACAAAAATACGCGGCCGGAGCTTCAAAAACTTGCCGGCGATCTTATTAAAAATAAAACCGGACCGGGCGATATCCGGGAGGTTGAGCTGGTCGAGTACACCGCCGATGCCGATACCGTTATTGCGGCGTCGTTACTGCATTCGTCTTCGGATATCCCCTATAAGCAGTGTAAGGCCGTTGCCGCAAAGATGACGGTCGATGAGAAGAAAAAGATCTTCAGGGCCTCATGGCAGAATATGCAGTTTTATAATTCCGTGGTAAGGGAATTTGAATACGCCAATCTGACCTTTGACATAGTCCTGTCCTCGGCCTGTTTCGGGCAGTTGAAGCGGCACCGCATGTCCACGATAACTTCACAGGGCTATAACCCGGCGCTGGATATTACCATACCCGAATCGATACAGGAGATAGGCATGGCAAAATATTTCAGGACGGTCGCGGACAAGACCAACGAAGTGTATGATGCGCTCTATAAAGAGGCTCCTCTGGCGGCGCCGTATGTGCTGACGAACGCCCACAGAAAAAGGGTCCTTATACGACTTAATGTGAGGGAACTCTATCACATATCGAGGCTCAGGGAAGACAGCCATGCCCAGTGGGACATCAGGAACGTGTCGCGTGCCATGGTCACTGAAGCAAAAAAGGTGATGCCCTGCGCGTGCGAACTTATCGGCGCCAAGGACCGGTATAACGATACTTTTCAGACGGTATTCGGCCGGTTACCCAAAGTTACTGAAATCGCCCTGCCCGGGGTGAGGAAGATCAGGTAATCTGGAAGCTCTGGGGGCGGTTCTGGGAACCGGGGCGGCGTTGATAGCCAAAGATTGTTCGTATTCGTCAATTACGCTGCCAGCTTCTCCCGATTTACAAATCATGCCGTTGTCTAACCAAAAAACCTTATTACAGTATTTTCTTAAAAAAGAATTATCTTGTGAAGTCATGATAACAGTCTTGCCGGATTTGTATAAATCGCGGAAGTAGATTTCGCATTTTTGGGTAAAATATTGATCAACGAAAGCAAGGCTTTCGTCGAAAATTAAAAAGTCGCTATTGTTTTGGAAGAAGACGCTAAGAGCAAGCCTTTGTCGTTGCCCCATAGAAAGATCTTTTAACGGCAAAAATCGTAAGA
Source organism: Candidatus Omnitrophota bacterium (assembly GCA_028715425.1). Lineage (GTDB taxonomy): Bacteria > Omnitrophota > Gorgyraeia > JABMRN01 > JABMRN01 > JAQURW01. The sequence goes on along the minus strand of JAQURW010000090.1, from coordinate 2,950 downwards.
GATAAAGTTCCGAGGTTTCCAGGATTTTATCTATCTTGTCTTTTAAGTAACTTCTCCCCATTCCATAGACAGCCCCAAACAGATAAATATTATCGATCACTGATAACTCACTAAGAAGGCCGATCCAAAATTTAAAAAGCGCCCTGGGCTCATTATTTATCTCTATGGTGCCGGAGGTTTTGTCGTAAATACCGGCTAAAATGCGCAAAAGTGTAGTTTTACCCGAGCCGTTTTTGCCGATAATCGCCACCTTTTCTCCCCTTTTAATCGTGAAAGAGATATTGCGTAAAACCCAATACTCTTTCTTGAACGGCTCTTGTCTTATCAGCGCACGAAACAGCCTTAGGGTCGTCACCTTTCTGTTCGGCACAAAAAAACATTTGGAAAGCGCTTCCACTTTTATGCAGATATCGTTCATATTCTCTCCATGGCGGTATTCTCAAAAACAAGAAAGACGCAGCAGCCGATGATAATAAAGCCAAGGCTTAATGAGAGACAATAAAAATACGTGTGCATGCTTATGTTCGGTTGCCCCATTATCAGTTGACGAAAAGATATTAAAAAAGGGGTAAGAGGGTTGCAAAAGTAAATAAATTTATACGCTAAAGGTGAAAGCTTATCCGGCAAATAGAAAATAGGCGTCGCAAAGAAGAGGAGGCGCGTAATAAACATCCATATATGCTCCACATCCCTGGCAAAACAATAAAGAATAGAAAAAATAAACGATACGCCTATTATCAAGGCAACGTATGCAATAAATAGCGGTACTATAAGCAGCAAAGAGTGCCAGGTAAAAAGATGATAGAAAATGCTTAATACAAAACAGCACCCTAATTCGATCAAAAACTTGTATGAGAAGATCGCTACATTCGACAGGATAATGGTTTCGCGACATATCATTGCGTTAAGAGTAAAATCTCTATTGATATAAAAAATCCTGACAATATAGGTTGTTGCAGTGACGAAAAAATTCACAGAAATTACGCCGATCAAAAGGTACAGCGGGTAGGCATGTATGCCTTTGCCAAAATAAGATTTAAAAATAAGGTACATAACGGCTAAAAGAGCGATGGGACCTATGAAACTCCAGAAAACCCCTAGGATAGAATTGTGGTCCGTAATTTTGAAATAGGCGCGTGTCAGTTCACAAAGCACATTACGGTTAGATTTTGTCATTAACCTTTTGGCGCGTATCTTTAATTTCTCACGAAATGCTTTTATCGTTATCATTTCTTTGAGCTCACTGTAAAGAATGCAACAAATCCGCAAAGGATATCTGACGTTCCCTTCCTGCGCGTATCGTTCCTGGCGGAAGATTCATTGAGTTCAATGACTTTATCCGCTAACGAGGGTATTTTTTTCGCACAATAGGCTATAAATGTATCTTAAGTATACAACTTAAATTTTATTCTTTCAATAGTCGTTTTTTAAGCAGGCCATTTGAAAACCCCCTAAGGGCATGCTATAATACCACTATGCATGCAGTGCCTTTGTCCTTTTATGGCATAAATATCCTCTTCAATAGTAACAACCGGGAATTAACCGGCGCCATACAACGCGACTTCTCTTTCTTTGTGAACATTAATGATCGGCCGAGTATCACGGTAAATGCTTATGACAGCATCCCGCCATACGCCGACCTTCCTCCTATGCAGGCACGTTATTATTCACCGCGAAATATCTGTTATTATAATAAAGGTATAAAATATGTGGATTACTCCGGACGCGGATTAGTTATATATGATAAAAAACGGGCCGTCTACGATATTTATAGCGCGGATTATCCTATATTATACGAAATCTGTTATATGGCCATGCTTTCGTTGGTAAGTGAGCGATTGGATGATCACCATATTCATCGCGTGCATGCCTTAGGCTTAGCCATTGATAATAAGGCTATACTTATACTTCTGGATATGGGAGGAGGAAAAACTACTCTGGCAGTGCAGCTTTTGATGTCGCAAAATAATATAAAACTGATATCTGAAGATTCCCCCCTTATAAATCAGAAGGGCGATGTACTGCCGTTTCCCTTAAGGATAGGCATCAGTCCTAAAGATGTTTCGTCGCAAATACCAAAAGAATATCAACGATACTTTGAACGACATGAGTGTGGGCCAAAAATGTTAGTTGATATAGCGTATTTTAAAAATAAAATTTGTGTTTACCCCTGTCAGCCGCATACAATAATTGTCGGCAGAAGAGTTCTTGGCCGGGAACCCGAAATAAGACCTGCCTCCAGAAACGAGGCCTTAAGGGAATTTTTCAAGAATTCGGTTATTGGGGTGGGGCTTTATCAGGGCATAGAATATATCTTTCAAAATGGTCCTCAAGAGCTGATCCGTAAAATACCCCTGGGAACATCTCGGCTATCCAACGCCCTGAAAGTGATTAATCATTCTAAGATTTATAACTTCTACCTCGGGAGAGACTTAGAAAAAAACTATCAGACCCTGCTGGGTTTTCTTAAAAAAGAGTTTAACGATTTTCACGGCATATAAATTTTCCTGGCGCCTCGTAAACGGCTTTGCCGGAAATACCGTACCATGAGAATACTTTTTATATCGCATATCCCCTTAATAGGAACCGGAAGCGGGACATACCTAAGCGCTCTTGCAACTCATTTACAAAATGCCGGCCACGATATCTGTGTGATAAGTGGTGAATATGAAAAACCTTTAAATAGGTCATTCAAAACAAGTCCTGTCATATTTAAAGAAAAGGAAGATGCTGCCTTCTCGACTAAAGTTGATTTACCGTTCAATGTTCCCTGTTTTATGGCCCATTATCGGTCTAATAAAACATTTGCGCAATTAACAGGATCAGAATTGGAAATGTATGTATCGGTTTTTGATAAAAAAATCCGGGGAGTCATAGATCAGTTTAAGCCGGACATCATAAACGTTATGCACGGCTGGATACTGGGTGACCTCATTGCAAAATACAACAT
>JAQURW010000089.1 GCA_028715425.1 Candidatus Omnitrophota bacterium | reverse complement strand
GTCTCCGGCAGAAGCCCGCTCAAGACATCCTGTGCACCTGATACCTTCTTATCATCGATCTTCACATAGGGCTCGTCCAGGACGGCTATAAGCCTGATCGCTTTTCTATCTATGATACGTGAATAATCGAACGTAACATGCGCCTTCGCGCTCTCGATCGAGGCGTTCACGCCGGGTATTTTCAAGGCGGTATGATTCAACGTCGCTTCTTTAAAGATACAAGCGCTGGTAAAATCGCATCGATCCTGGTAGACAAGCTCCAAATCGATCTGACGCATAAGATACTTAAGGATAAAGTCGCCGGACCGCGCATACAAATACCCCCCGATGACGATGATAATAAGGAGAACTATGTCTCCGCCCCAGACAAGTATCTTTTTGATCATAAGGTTATTGTTCCAGGATATTGCCCACACGGGCAATGGTTTTAGGATTTCGCGTATAACTGTATGCAATGGTCGAGGTCGTCTTATGTGACTCAAGAATCCCGGCCCTGGTCAATTCCTCGCATACAGACCTGACGCGCTGATAATCACCGCGCACCCAGGTAGCGATCCCGCGCGGCGTATCCACCGACGACTGGTTCTCGTGGAAAAACGAGACGATAGCCTTATGCAACGTCGATTTGTTAATCAGTTTTTCTAGTTCCATATATCTCTTTTTTCAACATTTTAAGGATGTCTTTTCGTTTGACGACATTAAGAAAGGCCTGGACGATGACCGGATCGAACTGTCTTCCCGAATGAGACGTGATCTCATTGATCGCAGCCGCGATCCCGAGAGGCCTGCGGTAGGGTTTGCGGGTGATCATAGCCTCAAAGGCGCCGACCACACCCATGATACGCGCACCTAACGGGATATCATTGCCCTTGAGGTGCGCCGGATACCCCGTACCGTCGTAATTCTCATGATGGTGGAGGATGATCGGAACAACGTTCTTGAGCGATTTAAGCGGTTTCAAAATAGCGGCAGCCGTGCGGGGGTGTTCCTTGATAAGGTCATATTCCTTACCGGTGAGCGACCCCTTTTTCTTCGTCACCTATCGGGCACGGCTATCTGCCCCGCATCATGAAGGAGGCTGGCATACTCAAGGCATTTGAGGTCATATTCGGAGAGCCGCAGTTCCGTGCCGACGAGCCGCACTAATTTTAAAAACGAAGCCTTAGGAAGGAACGTACCCGGTGCCTTCGATTCCAGAATCGCCGCAATACTTTTGATACTCCCGACGGTAAGCCGTTCCTGCTCTTTATAAAGCTGCGCATTCTTGATCGCGATGACCGCCTGTTCGCAAAGGGTTTTCATGATCTCTTCGTCAAAATCGGTAAAATCGGCGGCGTCTATCTTGTCATACACCGTGATAACGCCTATGATGTCTTCGTCAATGAGCGGCGCCGCAAGATATGCCTTCCCGCGGATAAACCGGCCGTATTTAACCGCCTTGCCCGGCGCCCACTTGCCTATTTCGACTTTTTTCAAAAGCGCGTTCTTGGTGCGCAAATCGACGGTAGCTTTCGGTAAAAGGGTCTTTTTTTTCGAGTCGACCAGTTTGATCGAGCAACGGTTGGCCCTCATGACCTGCAGGGTCAGCCGCGCTATCCGCGGCAGGAGCTCGTTCAGGTTCAGGGTCGACGAAATCAGGCGGTGAAGCGTATGAACGGTCGAAAGCGCGATCGCGCGGGGCCGGATGGTCTCATACAGTTTTTTAAGCTCAAGCTCTTTCTGTGCCGCCTGTAAGATTGTTTCGGCAAACGAGGTAAAGACCTCTATTATATCGTCAGGGGCATTTCCCGCGATAGAGCACGCGACCAGATATCCGTACAGCCGGTCACCGTGCAGGATCGGGTGCACAATTCCCTTCGTGGTATCGCCGCAGACAAACCGTTCGGTCTTTTTTAATTCGCTTACACGGAGCACCGCAGCCATCATCTCGGACTTACAGGTGCCCGGCATCCTGGCGGATTTACACTCGCGGCACTCGGGTATGTTCGCCTCATGGATCACGTTTGAAATGGGATCGGCATGCGGTATCGCAAAATAGATAAAATCACCGAAGACCCGGTTAAAAAGGCTGCCCAGTCTTCCGTAAACGGGATTTTTCCTGAATTGCTCGATAACTCTCTCGGCGTCGCGGTTCTTATCCATCATTAGACCCGTTCGTAAGGCTCAAAGAATTTTTTATATTCGTCCAACGCATAACGGTCGGTCATCCCGGCAATGTAATCGCATATGACACGGTATTTATCTTCCTCCTTAAGGCGCGCGGCTGCGTGGGGCGGCAACTGTTCCGGCTTATTGGCGTACACCTTAAAAAGGCTCTCGATGAACCGCGCTGCCTTGTCCGACATGCGCACGACCCGGTAATGCCGGTAAAGTTTATTAAGAAGGAATTCCCGCAACGGCCGCCGCATCGCCGCCATCGGGGCCGAAAAACCGACCAGTTTTTTATCCATCGCGCGCACGCGCTCCACATCCCTGATACGGTTTCGCGTGAGCGCCTTTTCGGTAGCCAGCACACAATCGGTAACCTGCGTGTGAATAAGGGTCCTTACGATCTGATACTTTTTCATTTCATAGTCGATCGACGGGTGTTGCTTTTTGATCTTTTTCTCGACCGCGCGCCAGAGCGGGATACTGGCCAGGTCCTTTTCTTCGATAAGACCGCTCTTTAATCCGTCATCGAGGTCGTGATTGTCATAGGCGATCTCATCGGCAAGGTCAACCGTCTGCGCCTCCAGAGACGGCGGGCCATGGTCGATATCCGGCGCAGCGGGCATCCGGTCAAAAGAAGTCCGGTGTTTCGCTACGCCTTCCCTGACCTCGAAAGACAGGTTAAGCCCCGGGAAATCCGGGTACCGCTGTTCAAGGAGCTCTACGACACGCAATCCGTGGCTGTTATGTTCGAACCCACCGTGGCCGGCCATAAGTCTTGCCAGGGCATCTTCGCCGGCATGACCGAACGGCGTATGGCCGAGATCGTGTGCCAACGCAATAGCCTGAACGAGTTCCTCGTTCAGCCGCAGGGTACGCGCAATGGTCCTGGCGATTTGCGCAACCTCAAGGGTATGCGTCAGGCGTGTCCGGTAATAATCGCCTTCATGATTGACAAAAACCTGGGTCTTATATTCGAGACGCCGAAAAGCCGTCGAATAAATAATACGGTCGGCGTCACGCTGATATATACTGCGGTAGTCATGCTCGGGTTCTTCGTAGACACGGCCGCGCGTATTCCTGGACTTTACCGCATAGGGCGCCAGGGTTAACTGTTCGCGCTGTTCGAGCTGCTTTCGGGTCAGCACAGTTTTCCTTTCAATCGGCCGTATAAGGCTTCCAGCGATTCTGAAATAACCTTGGCATCATTCAAAACCGGCATAAAATTCGTATCGCCGTTCCAGCGTGGCACGACATGCATATGGACATGCTGGTCAAATCCTGCGCCTGCGGTCCTCGAGATATTGGCGCCGATATTGTACCCATGGGGTTTCAGGGTACTGTCCAAAAGCCTTTTGGCCTTATTCACCATCCTCATCATGTCGATAAGGGCATCGTCGCCAAGATGATCAAAACCATCCACATGTCGGTACGGCGCGACCATGACGTGTCCGTTATTGTACGGGTACTTATTTAAAAGTATCATCGAATACGTTGACCGGTAAAGGATGAACCGTTTCAGGTCGTCCCGCACGCTCCCTTTTGCGCTCACGCAGAATATGCATTTTTGAGGCTTTGTGCTGAGTATATATTTGCTCCGCCACGGAGCCCAGAGTCGGTCCATAACTAAATCTTAACGATCCTTCCTATAACGGCGCCGTTCGTTATCTCCAGTATACCGTATGAATTATACGGGGCAAACACTTTATCGGTCGGACTTCCCGGGTTCAGAAGAAGCGTACCGCCTTTTTTCTCGTTGTACGGGATATGCGTATGGCCGAAAACGATAACATCGATCGCGCTGTCAAACTCCGTTCGCACCATTTTAAATACGCTGTTAGGCGGGCCGAAGCCGTGAATAAGACCGATCCGGACGTTGTCGACGGTAATAATGTTCTTTTTAGGATACAACGCGCGGATATCCATCATGTCCATGTTCCCGTATACAGCCTTAACCGGCGCGAGCTTTTCAAGGGCGCGGATGACCGTGACCTCCGTGATGTCGCCGGCATGCAGTATCAGATCAACGGCCTTGAAATCGTTATAGATTGCCGCCGGCAGGTCCGGCGCCGCCTTCGGAATATGTGTATCTGCAAGCACCCCTATTTTCATACACTCATATCCTGTCTGTCGTATAAATTCAGTAACGTATTCACCTTATCGATATCCCATACCCATACATGTTTTTCCTTGGCAAGAAGAAGGGCATTACGGTCGATCCCCTCAAGCGGGACCAGGATTTTTTGAGTTCCCGACGAGCGAGATTGATACCGCTGAGCGATAAAACTAACAATATCGGTCTCTTCGACACGGCGGCGGTGTATCTCGCACAACCAATATTTTGAAGGTGTATGGCAGGCAAGATATTGCATATCCTGGCTGTATCGCACGACCTCGATCTTGACAAATTTGGGAAGTTTGCGCGCCTTACGGTCAAACTCGATCAATTCACCGTTAAAACTGTTAAAAAGGTCCTTCATCCGTTCAACAGGCGGCCGGTTATAGTCTATCAGATACTGTTCGATATTATTTTCGACGGAGCGCCTGAATTCCTGCGTAACACCGTTGATCGGGTCGATCAACGCATGTTCGCGTTTATAATATACATTCCGAAGCCATAATTCAAAAAGACGGTCCGCGATACGGTAAAAAACGCCGCATTTATAGACGATATCCATCGAGACAAGCCTGTCAAGCGAAGACGATACGGCGCGTTCGTCCCCTTCGGCGTGCGCGGCTATGGTCTTAAGCTTACTGGCGCCGTTGGCCATGATCGTAAGTATCCCGAGACAGGCCGGCCGGCTTGAGCGGTCAAAATCAAAATTAAGCTGGCTCGTAAAATGCTGATGTAGAACGCCGGTAGGGTCTAGCAAGAGTTCGGTAAATACGTTCTTCAATATATCGATCGTTATGCGGTTGGATCCCTGTTTTTGGGCTTCTTGTTTAAGCGTCCTGGCCATGACATCAAGGTAGAACGGATTCTTGCCGGTCACCGAGAGGAGATAATCGACATAATACTCGTTAATAACGATCGGCAGAAGTTTCTCCCTTAAAAAAGTCCGCGCAGTGCGCGTATCGAAACCGGCGATCTCAAGGACCTCGAAGTTGCCGAACAAAAGGGATAAACGCTCCCGCAGGATATTATGGACCGTTGTACGTTGAGAACTCGAAACAATATACATGGTATTTTTCTGTATCATGATGATCTTGCCGAGGTGAGTAAACGGGTTCTTTATTTTGAATTTTTCGATATTGTGAAACTCATCAAGGATCACGACGCAGGGCTTCCGGGTCTCTTCCCTGATGACCGACGTGATCTCGAGCAACTTCCGGTAAGCGACCGTATAACGGCGCCGCGCGATATCGCCCTCGACATCCCTGATGCACGCCACGGTGCGCGGAATGACGGCCTCAGCCATTTCCATGAGTTTCTTCAATCCCCCCGGCTGCATCGTCATTGCCTGGGCTGTCACATTTGTTTTCAGGAAGGCAGACAGCACCGTTGCGATAAATTTTTCGGCAAAAACAGGGAATGAGCGGTCTTTCACCTCGACATAAATTGGTATTAACGATGTTGTCTTGAGATTGTCCAGAAAGTGATAGAGGATCGACGTCTTGCCGGAAAGCATCGTTCCGGTCAACGCGACATTTTGACGATAGCCGGACAAGAGGGCATTGACGCGTTTGGTGAGAAGTTCCAGTATATCGGAACGCCCGAAAAAATCTTTGCCTTTGACCGGCTGGGTAAACATACTTTGTCCTATCTCAAATACTGCATCGGATCAAGGGGAACCTGTTTTTTCCTGATCTCGAAATGAAGCGACGGGCCTGCCGCGCGCCCGCCCTGTCCGACCTTTGCGATAACATCACCCTGTCTCACCGAAGCCCCTTGAACTGCCAGGTTCTCGGCATTATACGAATACACGGTCTGGAAACCGTCACCGTGATCGATGATGATGGTCTTGCCGTACCCTTTCAGGTTGAGAGCGCAATAGCTCACTGTTCCGCTCCGCGCGCTGACGACAGCCGTACCATACGGGGCCTGAATATCGATACCGTTATTGCGGGACCCCTGCCTCAGAGAATCAAACCGCAGGATCACCGTTCCCTTGACCGGCCAGGCAAATTGCTCTCCCGGTACCGAGAACGAAGACGGCATCTGATGTACTGCCGCAGCCGGATGGAGGCTATTCAGACGCTCTGCCTGAGACACACGCGGTATAAAAAGCCGTTCTCCCGGCGTTAACGAATATTTATTTTTCAATCTATTCGAACCCGTAATGTCACGGGCCGATACTCCGTACTTCTGGGCTATACCCGGAAGTGTATCGGTCTGCCGCACGATATGGTATACGCCGTCGACGGATTCTGCGGATACAGGCGTCGTCCATACCGCTACCATGATGGCCAGCATTCCTGCGAAGCAGAATGGAGCGAGCGATGGGAATCGAACCCACACTACCAGCTTGGGAAGCTGGAGTTCTACCACTGAACTACGCTCGCCTTGTTCGCTTCGCCTGTGTATCATAGCGCACCTTTCAGCAAAATTTCGTCATCCGCACAAATTCATCGAACCGCCGCCGTATATCGGCCTGCCTCAAACGAAGCAGGGCATCGACGCTGAAATCCTGGACGGCAAACGACGCCATGATCGTGCCGTAAATAAGCGACGTCCGGATACTCGCATCGTTGATACGGCCCGCCCCGCTTAAATAACCGAGCATACCGCCCGCAAACGTGTCACCGGCACCCGTCGGGTCCAGGATATCCTCCAGGAGATACGCCGGCGACTGGAACATAAGCCGTTTCGAGAAAAAAAGCACGCCGTATTCGCCTTTCTTAATAACGACGGAAGAGGTACCATAGGCCAGGATCGCGCGCGCCGCCTTTAAAAGATTGTGTTCTCCTGAAAGCTGCCGCGCCTCGCCTTCATTGAGCAAAAAGATATCGATACGTTTCAGAAGCTTTTTCAGGGCACGGGGTTTATTGGCGATCCAGTAATTCATGGTATCACAGACGACCAGCGACGGGTTTTTTATCTGCCGCAGGACCATTCCCTGCAGGTCAGGGTCTATGTTGGCAAGAAATACGAACGCGGCATCGCGCTCGCCTTCCGGTATCGAAGGCTTAAAATCTTTAAATACATTGAGATGCGTATACAGGGTGACCGGCGAATTCATGTCGCCGGTATAATTGCCGCTCCACCTGAACGTCTTGCCGCCGGGGATGACCCGAAGCCCCCGGATATCGATCCCGCGTTTTTTGAAAACGGCGCGGTATGCGGCCGGAAAATCATCGCCTATGACGGCTACGATGCCGGTATTCCTGTTAAAAAACGAGGCGCTTACCGATGAAAAGGTCGCCGACCCTCCCAGGACCGCGGCGCGTTTCCCGAACGGCGTTTCTATGCAATCGACGGCGACCGAACCGATGATAAGTATCTTGTCATTGCGTATCATGCATGCACATCCTCGGTGATCTTTAACGGACAATAATCACTGCACATCGAACATACGTCACGGTGAGACGTCTTAAGGCTTTTACGGTACAGCCTGGCCTTTTCCGGGTCCAGGGCATACGTAAATTGTTTTTCCCAGTCACGTGCCGCACGCGCTTTTGAGATCTGGATATCACGGGCCCAGGCACTCTTATTGCCTTTGGCAATGTCAGCCGCATGTGCCGCAATCTTCGACGCCATAAGACCTTCTTTCACGTCGTCGATACTCGGCAGACGCAGGTGTTCGGCAGGGGTAACATAACATAGAAAATCAGCGCCGTAGCTTGCCGCCAGAGCGCCGCCGATCGCCCCCGTAATGTGGTCATATCCCGGCGCGATATCGGCTACCAGCGGGCCCAGGACATAGAACGGCGCTCCATGGCACAGCTTCTTCTGCCGGATAACATTATCCCGGATCTTATCGAGCGGCACATGGCCGGGCCCTTCTATAATGGTCTGTATTCCTTTTTTCAACGCCTGTTTCTGGAGTTTGCCTAACAGTTCGAGCTCGCCGAATTGAGGGCGGTCATTGGCATCCTTCAGGGCGCCCGGCCGCATCCCGTCGCCGAGACTTATGGTAAGGTCATACTCCTTCGCCAGATCGAGCACTTCGTCAAAACGGGCAAAAAGAGGGTTTTCCTGGCGGTGGATCTTCATCCACTTATAGAGAAGAGCTCCGCCGCGCGAAACCATGGCGATAAGGCGTTTCGATCGTTCGAGCATCCTGGCAATATTCCGCGTCACCCCGACATGCAAGGTTACAAAATCGACGCCGTCCTCCGCATGGTCCTTAAGTACGTCAATAATATCGTCTGCCGTTACGTCTTCCAGGCGGTTATGACGTTTGACGACCGCTTCATAGATCGGCACCGTACCGAACGGTATCGGGCAACGTGCGATGAGAAAGCGCCGTGTAACACGGACTTCGGGGCCTGTCGAAAGATCCATAACAGCATCGGCCCCGCCCGAAACCGCCACGTTTAGTTTTTTAAGTTCTGTCTTTACGTCAGAACAGTCAGGCGATGTCCCGAGATTCACGTTCACCTTGGTTCGAAGGCCGCGCCCGATGCCGCATGGTTTTTTCAGGGTGCGGTATTTATTACGCGGTATGACGGTAACCCCGGAGGCGATATCGCTCAAGAGCATGCCGGGCTTAACGCCTTCATCACCGGCAATGGCACGGATTAAAGGTGTAACGATCCCTTGCCGGGCGCTGTCAATAATATTCATTTTTTACACAAACCTTGTATTTTTTTATATGCTTTTTTTTCCGTATCATAGAGCCTGAACCGCATGCGCTTAAAGCCTTCTGCCCATGCAGGGTCAAGGAGCTTTGTCATCTCTTCAAGGCACCGTAACGATTCCTTAACACGGCCGGTATTTGCAAGAAGCACATCCCCGAAATTTTTCCTGAACCGCTCGCCCTGCGTTGTCTCCCGGCCTACGTCCCCGCGTGAATTACGGCTCAGGATAACATGAAAACGGGCCGTTATCGCTTTATTCAGCCGCTTTAGATCGTGACGGAGCGCCTTAAAAGACGCCTGAAGCTTCCGGTCATTCAAATAAAACCTGACTATGTCTTCCGCGACCCGTAAGCCCTCGCCAGCACGGTTAAGATTGGCATCGACTATGCGCAAGCATGTGCGCAGACAGATCTCAGTATTATTCACCGGATACAATCTTATCGATAAGCCCCGTCGTCGAATAACCAGGGACAAAAGCGATCGAAATGA
>JAQURW010000088.1:2818-9381 GCA_028715425.1 Candidatus Omnitrophota bacterium | reverse complement strand
GCCCTGAACCCGAAGTACATCGAGTTGTATTCGAGTATCCCGCCGAGCATTGCGCCGAGCAGGTTTGAGGAAAGCGCGGTCGAGACCGATGGGGCTTTCTTCAGTTCCGTTGAGAACGCAAATCCCGAAAAGAAGACCGGTAACGTAAGAAGCGCGGTCATGATGGTTCTATAGAGCCACGTATCCAGGCCGGAAAAATTATCGAACGATACCGTGAAACCGGCAAGGATCGATATCCCCAGGAGCGGATAGGTAAATCTCCGGGGAGCGGTGCCGTATCGTATGATCACCAGATTTGCCAGGAATGCCATGATCAGTATGCCGGCTACAACGGCGCTTATGACCATCCAGGTGCTCCCGAACGCGAGCGCCAGTTCTGTGATGCCTTTCGTCTCTATCAGCATGAAGGCAGCGCCCAGAAAAAAACAGGGAAAAGAAAAACCCGTTGCCTTGATACCGCGGGACCCCGCCAGGATAAGTGCGGATACCGCCATAAGTATGATAAGCATATTGAGGTATGACAGGGGATAGGTGCGTTTCGGCATATAGAAGAAAGGCCAGTCGTCGGTTGAAATATCGACGGGAATTTTGGTCCCTGCGGACACGGAGCCGATCGACCGGCTGATATCCGCTATGCCGGGTATCGTAACGGCGGGAATATTGTCCTTTGATTTGCCGATGATAAAGGTAAACCCGCCGTCATAGTCTGCCTTATACACGGACGGTCTTATGCCGTCGAATGCCTCGGTGAGCATGCGATATAATTTCACGCCGAGGCCCGGGGTCATGATCGAGAATGAAAGGCTCATGATCCCGTTGTCATTAAGGCGGGCGGCTGCTTCTTTAAAGGCCTGGACCGTATAGACATAACTGTCAAGCCGGACGCCCGAATGCGCCGACAAGAGCGAATGGGAATCCAAAAGCCCGTAGACAATAAGGTCGTAGGTGCGGTGTGTCGTACGGATATACGACCGGGCGTCATTGACGACAGCCGTGACGTTCGGTTTCTGGTACGGCTGTTCGGGATGGATCAGAAACCCGAGTTTCAGGATAGCAGGGTCGATCTCGACGGCATCGATATGTTTGGCGCCGTTCCGGACCGCGCTTGCGACGTCGTTACCGGTGCCGCTGCCCACGATCAGGACATGAGCAGGCTCTTTCTTGAAGTAGTAGGGGATGTCGTAATACAGCCGCCAGTGTGCCATGGCCGGGTTGGCGCTGACCGAACGGTCGTCTAAATTCAGTATGCGCTGAAAATAGACATTACTGACCTCAAGCGTCGGGTAAGGCTCAGGGCCTATTTTCAGAGCAAGGGGCTGATACGGTGAATAGATGTCTGCCTGAGTCGGCGTCAAAGGAACGGCAATAAGCGAGATAAGCGCTATGCCGAAAAGCGCCGAACCGGTCAGTATACGACGGCTTTTATTAAAGATAAAGAGCATGCCTATGGTAAAAAGCCCTATCCAGACTGCAGGAGGCGCCCAGAAGAACGATATGATCGAAAAGGCTAAAACACCGCCGAGGCTTCCTATGAGATTCCAACCGTACGCGGCCAGTTTTTTTTCTTTGAGCATACTGTACGAAGCAGCATGGCCAAGGGGTATGAACATAAGCGTAGTAACGATAACGATAAACGATAAAAATCCGTATACGGTGATCAACTGATAATGTTTCGTGATCTGCCCCATACCCAGCATGAAGACTTCGGTTACGGGGTTATTCAGGAGTTCTATAATGCCGCCGTGTGCCTTCAGGTAATGCATAATGAACACTTGAAAGGCAAGGAGCGGAATGACCAGAGGCGTGTACAGAGGCCGTTTCGCTCCATAGGTGTAGCCGATACCTAACCCCAGGAAACATGACAAAAGGCTGATGTTTTTGAAATAGGCGAAGAGCTGGAAGTATGACGAATGTAATCTGATGACCATAAGTTCGGCATATAATCCGAGGCCGGCTATAAGCGCTATCCACAAGCCGGGATTGTTTTTGATTATACCGTCGAGGTCATCCGAGTGGCGGGTGCATACGTCAGATAGCCATGATGAGATTTTTTTTAGTTGTTTTGAAAATACGAACGCCGATCCCGCCGTAAGAAAAGGGATCGCGAGGATCAGTATCGCCAGGGCCTGCGGCTGGTGATGACGCTCGCGGCAGGTCCAGAAATTTCCTATGGCAAATACCAGCCAGCTAAGGGTCGTGAGTACCGCGGTCATACGCGCCATGGCTTAAGGTCCTTTCTGATACCAGATACGCCATCTGCCGGTATCAAAATCTGTTTTAAGTTCCGCCAAATCCGGGAAATACCGTCTTATGAGGGCAAGGTCCGATTCCGAATCGGTCCTTCCTATGAACAGAGCTTTCCGGCCGGTTTCTTCCAGGACGATTTTTAACATCTCGGCCTGCTTCGCTTTATTGAACGGGGTGATGTAAACGACGCATTGGCTTTTGGGGCCGTAGAGCGCCTTGAGGAAATAAAAACCCCAGTCGATGACGACCAGCACAGAGCGGTCTGCATACTGCCGGTTAAGGAACTCGTTCAGTTTTACCTTTGAAGGATGGTCATAAGGCCACGGCGTCAGATGGGGCAGGGCCGCGTACAGGCTCGCGTTGACCGCGAAAAATATTGCGCACAGAAGGGCGGGTAGTTTTTTTGTTTTTATCCGGCTGACAATGCCAAAAAAAGTTAGGGCCAGGAACGGATAGCTTAGCACGATATGGTGCATGGCCCATGTCTTCGGATGGAAAACCATGAAAGCAAAAGTCAGCGCGAAGCCTATAAAATATATGGCCGGCGGAAAGGGATCTTTCCGTGCCCGGAACAGGTAATATATCCCGTAAGCGGCAGAGCCGGCGAAAAGGACAATGAAGACTATGCCGGCGAACGATACCGGTTCCGGTATGTCGAAGATGCGATGGGCGCTCGAGAGAGGATTGGTAATGTATTGGGCTACCCATTGAAAATGGGTCTTTGCCAGCGTCGGGTCCTGCGGAACAAAATCCTTTTTGAATAATTGGAGGTAGAACGGAAATCCATTCCGGTCGCGGCTCCACAAAAGCAGTATCATCGGGATTCCGGCGGCAAGCGCCATAACGGCAAGGTGCATAAGGAGGCCGGCACTATTGCGTGTTCCGGACTTGATGGTTCTATAGAGGTAAAAGAGGATAATAATACCGATGGCCGGGATGAGGAAATAATAGGTCAGTTTTGTCCATAGGCAGCAGAAGATGACTATACCGATAATAAAGGGGTAACGAAGCCGGTACTTCGTGCCGAGCCACCGTTGTATGAGATAGACAATGAGGAATACCGACGTTGTCTGGAACGAGACCGGACCGGTATCGGCAATGTGCTGAAAGGCATACGGCATCCATGCCAGGAGCGTGATAAACGAGCATAAAAGGTCTGTTTTGAAGATACGATTGACGAGGACTGCCTGTATCATGAGCATGATCATGCCGAAGAGCCGTGCCGAATACGGCGATTTCCAGATCAAAAAGAGCGGATAATATAAAAGGTCAGGAAAACTCCCGGTGTAATGGAACGATCGGAGCGGCAGATAGTGGTTCGGGATGATAGCCAGGTCGTAAGCAGAGGTCCGTTCCATGAAGATGTTGTACACGCTCATGGGATAATACCGTTCCATGATCACATGATATTGATAGAACTCATCCATGTTAAAGGGAACGTAGCGGCAGAAGAGCGCGAGAAAGGCTATCGCGATGATGATCATCGCGGCTATTTCGACAAAAAGTTTTCTGCTCATTTATTGAACCTTCCCCGTACGATCATATTAAACGTATACCGGTTGATAAAAAGAGGCAGATGTCCGGCGCACCACGCGTCGGCCCTGGCCGCTATCCGGCTTAAGGGTGCGAAGATCGTTTGCGGGTTGACGATGACCTGGGCGAACGGCGGTGACAAAAAGCCGTAATATTCAACGGTAAGGTCGTCTAATCGGTGCCGTATCAGGAGATCGATAAGGGTTTTGTCTCTGAAAAATATTTGTTCCCGGGAATAGCCTTTATCGATAAGCTGTCGTGCCTTCCTGAAACATTGAATGAACGGATTGGCGTTATGAGGCTCGACAGCGACAAAAAAAGCCCCTGGTTTTGCGATTCGCCTTAGCGCATCGAGCGTCTTGTCGAGATCCGTCATGTGATGCAGGGCCCCGATAGCCAGTATGAGGTCGGCGGTGTCGGGTTGTAACCCCGGGTCTTCGGCTTCCCGGGCAATGAATTCGGCGTTAGGGATGTCGCGGTTGAAAAGGCGCGCCGCTTCGATCATTTTTCCCGAATGATCGATACCGATATAGCGGCGATAGCGGCCTTTCAGATAGACGGCCTGGGCGCCGATGCCGCATCCTATATCGACGATGGTATCCAGGGGGCCGGTGGCGTTCATGACCGGGGCGATGGCATGATCCAGCTGGGCCCTGCGGGCGATCGAAGAGGACAGCACGCTGTCTTTCCGGCCGTAGTTAACGGCAATGTCGTCAAAAAGAGCCTTGTCGCGGTTTTGGCGTGACATATTAAAGGTCCCTTACGGCGATCCATTGGAGATGGCCGTTTGAGTCAGGGTATCCGATGTAACGCGCAAGTATCATGAATCCCTGGTGCGTAAAAAAAAGACGTTTTCGGCCGATAACCTGTCCTACAACCACTATGGACCTGTTGTTAAAGCGTTCCAGTTTTTTCATATCGGTATAAGGAAAGATGATCGGATTCCTGTCGTCGAATGCGACGCGCGGAAAATCCATGGGCATCAGATGCCATTTTGAGAACTGCCACTTCCGGTCGTAGAGGCCCTGCCGGGTATCCAGATATAAAGCCTTCATAGGCCGATAGACCGTTTTCCAGTAGGCCCATGAGCCGTTTAGTGTTTCAAAGGTAGGTTCGGGCCAGCGGATAATGTCCAGGATCAGCTCCTCCTGTGACACGACAGGCTCACGCAGGGAAAGGGCCTTTTGTATCGAGTCTGATGTTACGGCGTCTCGTATTTCAGGGTATCGGTGATATGCCTTTTGCAGCACGAAGGGAATAGCCAGGAACAGGATGATGAGTCCGCTTGCGAGTGCGCCGCCCGACAGGGCCAATAATCGTTTATCGATAAGAAAATCACGGCCGGCGGTTATACCCGCTCCGTTTCTTCCCCGCGGGAAGGGTATGCTTACCGTCAGGCTTATGAGATAATACGAAAAGATCTCAAGCGATAACCACATGCGGTCGACGCCGACGGCGCCTATCGTAAGGACTGAAAGAAATATTCCCGCGCCGTAGAGGAGGATGAAAAGGGCATGACGTTTATAAAAATAGCGGTCCGGGGATGCCGGTGCTATATCCGGAACTGCCGGACCCCGTTGCCAGAGGCGGTCAATAACGAAAAACGCCGACAAAAATACCAAAAACCACGGAAAATAGATCTTATTGCCCGCGTATACGATAGGGATGTTTTTAAGGAACATAATAAAGCTGTTCAATTCGCCGTTAAGAAAATTCATCGGATTTTTTTTAAGCTCTTTAAAAGCGCGTTTATAGATAAGGTTTGCCACGTAACCGCCGCTTACTTCGCCCTTGGCGTTACGCAGGGTAGCGTCTTTGATCTCGCGGTCAAATATCCACCAGTTACATCCCCGTCCGCCGCATACCTGGCCGTAAAAGTAAACGGCCCGGTCGATCTTGTCCTGATCAGAGGTCGAGAATGATTGCGATACGGTAAAATTGAAACTGAATCCCAAAAGGGCATACATGAAGAGGATAAACGACAATAAAGCCGCTTTTTTGCGGAACCCGAGATAGGCGACAGGGAAGAGGGAAATGGTTGCCATGGTCATGACGTCCCATGGCCGCACGGCCTGTCCGAAGCCGACGAGAAGATATCCGCATGCCAGGAGGTGGAATTTTTTCGCGCTGAGCCCGCGTATGATCAGGGCAAAGGCGACTATAAAGATCGTGACTGCCAGATTTTCTGTCATCATATCGCCCAGATATGACATACGCCAGGTCGATATCAGGGCAAGAAATACGATAATAAAAGGCGCATGGAGGTCCTCCTTAAGAATGTACCAGGCCAGGATTATTGCAGCGACGTTTATAAGGAGCATCAAAGAGACCAGGCAGGGAAGGTTGATCCCGAAGATGAAGATAGGGATGGTCAGGAACGCAGAAAAAAGAGGCCGGTAAAGAGTCTTGCGGCCTTCGAGGATGGATTGTGCCCGTTCCACCCAGTCGGCGCCGTCATTGATAGGTGTGATACCGATGCGGAACGATTCAGCATATGAATCGTTAAAGGTAGGCCAGAGCGTGTAAAGCCGCGCCCCGGCCAGAAGAAACGTCAGTGTTATCAGTATGAAGACATTTCTCAGTTTGCCGGCAAACATACCGTTCATTGCACATATTATATACTATAAAGTATACAAATCAAGTTAAACCCTGAGGGCCAGTTACCTTGACAAAAATTTCACGGTATGTTATAGTGACAAAAACATTCAAGGGAGGCCTTTAATATGACTAATGCTGAACGTGAAAGAAACGTTAGCCCCTTTTGTCATTCTGAGGAGTCCCTC
>JAQURW010000088.1:0-2718 GCA_028715425.1 Candidatus Omnitrophota bacterium | reverse complement strand
CCAGTTACCTTGACAAAAATTTCACGGTATGTTATAGTGACAAAAACATTCAAGGGAGGCCTTTAATATGACTAATGCTGAACGTGAAAGAAACGTTAGCCCCTTTTGTCATTCTGAGGAGTCCCTCGCTCTGCGTCAAACGAATGGGCTCGGGACTCAGAAGGACAGTGCGCAATTTGTTAGAACCGCCGAACGATTATTTTTTGGCGTTGTCGTGGTGCTTTCTACGCTGTTCTCTTGCCAACAAGTGTGGGGATTCTGGCTTTGGACCCCGAAGACCAATACATTCGTGAACCCGAAATTTGCCGTGAAGGATACGCCCGAGGGGCAGTTCGAATGGGCGATGTCATTTTTCAAGGCTAAGGACTATAAGCGCGCGGCTGAAGAGTTCTTAAGGCTCGTGGAACATTATAAGAATGCCAAACAAGCGCCCGAGGCGCAATATTATGCGGCGCGTTCGTACCGGCTGGCCGGAAAATATTACGGCGCGTTCCAAAATTACCAGCGTGTGGTAAAGAATTTTCCTTTTTCCGAACGTATCGAGGCGATCATCAAAGAAGAATACGATATCGGAGAGGTTTTTTATAACCGGAGCCGCGGTAAACTTATGGGTAAAGAGCTGATGGTCGATCTTGAGCGCGCCGTAGAAGTCTTTACCGCCATTGTCGATAATATGCCGTATTCAAAATATGCGGACCAGGCGCAGTACATGATAGGGATGTCGCAGAAGAAGATGGAGCAATATAGCGAGGCTGCCCAGGCCTTTACCAAGATGGTCCAGGAGTATCCCAAAAGCGAGCTTATCGATAAGGCGCGCTATGAGCTTGCCCAGTGCCTGTACCTTGCCTCCAGCAAGTCCGATTATGACCAGGAAGGGACCGACGAAGCCCTTGATGAATTTAAACGGTATTCCACCGGTATTACCGATGGTAAACTTCAACAAGAAGCCAACGCGACAATAGCGAAATTGAAGGAACAGAAGGCATTGAGCATCTATAACGTCGGGCAATTTTATGAGCGGCAGAAGAAATACGCCAGCGCCGGCATTTATTACCGGGATGTTGCCGCTAATTACGGCGATACGCCGCTGGGGATCCAGGCGCGGGACAGGCTTACGGCACTGGAGAAATTGACGAAAGGAAAGGAACATGCAAAGAAATAAAACCGGGTATGTCGCGACAGCTCTCCTCCTGGCGGCTTTAACGGGGTGCGGCTATACAACGACCTCCCTGATATATAAGAACGCAAAGACCATTTACGTTGATAATTTCGTTAACCGGATCAGGGTCAGCCAGGAGGTCACCGACCGGAGAATGTATATTGCGTATAAAAGCGGCATGGAACTCGATATCACACGGGAGATCATAAACCGTTTTGTCATGGACGGGAATCTCAATATCGTTACCAAACAAAATGCCGATCTTGAGCTTGACGGTATCTTGATCGATTTTAAGAAAGAGGCCCTGCGGTTCGATTCCGCCGATAATGTCGTCGAATTCAGGGTCAAGGTTATTGTCGACCTGCAACTCGTAGACAGGAAAGACGGGAAGGTTATTCTCGCAAAGAAGGGATTTACCGGTGAATCGACCTACAAGGTAGGCAGTTCTCTCTCGACCAACGAAGATCAGGCCGTCCAGAGTGCCATTCAGGATCTTGCCGCGCGCGTCGTTGATGTCGTTATCGAAGGATGGTAATGTCCCCCCATGAATTATCTCTGTCTGAATCCTGATCCCTATCATACCGAAAAAACCATTAACGATCTGAAAGCCAGGCTCCTGAAAGACGGCGATCCGGAATTGAATTTCAGTGTTTTTCAGACCGGCCATGACGCGATCGATGATATCGTGGCCGTGTTACGAACGGTCCCTTTTGGCGCCCCGGCCGGGACCGGGCACCGGTTGGTGATACTAAAAAATGCGCGCGATCTAAGCGAGCCGGCAATCGGGGCCTTGACCGCATACCTTAAAAATCCGTCTGCGCATACGACCCTTGTTATTGATGCGGGTCCCGTGGCCCCGCGGGGCAAGGCATGGGACGAAATGGCCTCTTATCTCAAGGATGTCACCTCGAGCGGCGGGGAAGGCAAGAGATTTGATTCAATGGTCACCAGGGAGCTTGCGGCAGCAACAAAGACCATCGCGGTTGATGCCCTGGACCTCTTGCGCCGTCAGAAAGGCTCAAGCGATCTGCTCGGCCTCAAGAATGAGCTTGAGAAACTCATTCTTTTTACGGGCGAACGGACCGAGATAACGAAACGGGATATAGAGATCATGGTCGGCAAAACGCTGGATGACGATGTGTTCAGGCTTCTTGAAGCGATCTCACGAAAGGATGCGTCCGGGGTGCTTGCGGTACTGAATGAGCTCTGGGAAGGAAAATCCCAGCCGCATGAGGTTATCGGCCTTTTGGCGTGGCATTACCGGAAGCTGTACCTTGCCGGCACGCCGAGCGAAGCGGTCCGTGGCCGCATGAAGCGGAATATAGATATACTTTTATCGACGGATGTTATGATCAAGACGAGCGCGCTTCCACCGCAGACTGCGCTGGAAGTGGCGATCTTTAAGCTTTTTTGAGCGCGGCCGCGGCGCGTATAGACATGCGGGCGATTTTGCGCGAAGCGGTTCTCTGGTGGACGATACCTTTCTGGGCGGCCTTATCGAGCCCTGAAATGAACGCGCGCAGGGCGGTATCGATCGCGGCTTTATCTTTCGTGGCCAT
>JAQURW010000272.1 GCA_028715425.1 Candidatus Omnitrophota bacterium | reverse complement strand
TGCGCGACAGATATTGATAGCCGCATAATTTCGCGGAACGATCTTTCGAATTACTGCAGATTACCTCCCCCGGCCAGTACGCCAGTGGAGTTGGGAGCGATCCCACTTCATTGGTGTACTGGCTCTCGCATTTCATGAGGCTATTGCTTAGCGAAACTTGCTGTGTTACAATACGCTCTGCTGCAAGGAGCGTATCATGGAACGCAAGACGATATTCATTAAAGGCGCCAAAGAGCATAATCTGAAAAACATTGACGTCGAGATTCCGCGCAACTCGCTGACGGTAGTAACGGGACTCTCAGGGTCGGGCAAGTCATCTCTGGCGTTCGACACTATCTATGCCGAGGGCCAGCGTCGCTATGTCGAGAGCCTGTCAAGCTATGCCCGGCAATTTCTCGAACAGCTTCAAAAACCTAATGTGGAATACATCGAAGGCCTATCGCCGGCTATCAGCATCGAACAGCGGAAGGCAGGCTCGAACCCGCGTTCGACCGTCGGAACGCAAACGGAGATATTCGATTACCTGCGGTTGCTTTTTGCCCGTATCGGTATCCCGCACTGCCCGAAATGCGGCAAAAAGATCACCCGCCAAAGCTCGCAGGAAATAACAGAGAGCATCATTGAACTCGCGGACGGTCAAAATATCATGATCCTTGCCCCGGTCGTTCAGGGCAGGAAAGGCGAATACCATGAGCTTTTTACCGGGCTCAGGAAAGACGGTTTTGTGCGGGCGCGTGTAGACGGAATCATCGTTGAATTGGATGAAGCCGGGGCACGTACTTCGTCCGTACCCCGGCTTCAAAAGTACAAAAAACATACCATCGAAGCTGTGGTGGACCGTATCCGCGTTACGGCCCAGGCGAAGAAACGCATTACCGATTCCGTCGAACTTGCCCTGTCAAAGGGCAAGGGGACCATGATCGTGTCGTTAGGCGGGGCCAAACAGGCTGCGGACCATCTTTTTAGCGAGAAGAACGCGTGCCTTGAGTGCGGCCTGAATTTTGAGGAACTTGCCCCGCGCGCCTTTTCATTCAATAGCCCGTACGGCGCATGCCCGGCGTGCGACGGATTGGGGAACAAGATGGAGATCGATGCTGATCTTGTGGTCCCCGATAAAAATGCGCCGCTTATCGCAGCGATAGAGGCATGGCGGAAAGGCGGAAAAGGTTTGATCATCTATTTCCGGCGGCTCCTCCGCGGCCTCGCCCGAGAATATGATTTTGATATCAATACCCGTTTTAAAGACCTCCCGCCCGATATCAGGAAAATGATCATGTACGGTGAAGAGAACAGAAGCTGGGGCTCTTTTGAAGGCGTTATCCCGAATCTCGAACGCCGTTTCAGGGATACAGAAAGCGAATATATCAAGACCGAGATCAATAAATATATGTCGATCCTGCCGTGCCCGGAGTGCAGAGGGAAAAGGCTCAAGCCCGAAAGCCTTGCCGTGACCGTAGGCGGCAAAAATATCATCGCAGTGACCGGCCTTTCCGTGAGAGAGGCAAAGACATTTTTTGCCGAGCTTTCCCTGAACGCCCATGAGCGGAAAATTGCCGAACAGGTGATGAAAGAGATCGTGAGCAGGCTTAAATTCATGTCGAACGTCGGGCTTGATTATTTGACGCTGGACCGGATGTCGAGCACATTATCCGGCGGAGAAGCCCAGAGGATACGTCTGGCAACGCAGATCGGCGCCGGCCTCATGGGTGTCCTTTATATTTTGGACGAACCGAGTATCGGCCTGCATCAAAAAGACAACAAGAAGCTTCTTGATACCCTCATGACCTTGCGCGATCTCGGCAATACGCTTGTGGTCGTTGAACATGATGAGGCAACTATGCGCCAGGCGGATTATATCGTCGATCTGGGGCCCGGAGCGGGAGAGCTGGGCGGTGAAGTGGTTGTCCAGGGGCCTTTACAGGCTATCCTGGCAGAGCCAAAATCAAATACCGGAAAATATTTGAAAGGCCAGCTTAAAATACCTGTTCCGGCCGTCAGACGCGATTACCGGAAGGCCAAAAAAATTAAGATACTGGGCGCCGCAGAACATAATCTGAAAAATATAAATGTGGAAATACCGCTCGGCACCTTCATCTGTGTTACGGGTGTTTCCGGTTCAGGCAAAAGTACCCTTGTCGACGAAATCCTTTATCGTGCCCTGGCCAAGCGCCTGTATAGGGCAAAGGAAAGGCCGGGCAGCCATAAGGCAATTCAGGGTATCGAACATATCGACAAGGTGATCGTGATCGATCAGGAACCGATCGGAAGGACACCCCGCAGCAACCCTGCGACGTATACAGGCGCATTTCAGCCGATCCGTGATCTTTTTGCGATGTTGCCCGAATCGAAGATGCGCGGGTATAAACCCGGGCGGTTCAGTTTTAACGTTAAAGGCGGCCGGTGCGAAAGTTGCGGCGGCGACGGGATCAAGAAGATCGAAATGCATTTCCTCCCGGACGTTTATGTCAGGTGCGAGGTCTGCAAGGGTAAGCGTTTTAACGAGCAGACTCTGGCGGTAACGTATAAGGGGAAGACCATTTCAGATGTGCTGGATATGAGCGTAAGCGAAGCGGCAGGCCTTTTCGAGAATATTCCATCGCTCAGGCAGAAGATAAAGACACTCGAAGAGGTCGGCCT
>JAQURW010000271.1 GCA_028715425.1 Candidatus Omnitrophota bacterium | reverse complement strand
ATCTCTGCAAACCATGCGCGACAAAAATAACACCGAGAATTATCCGCAGGACAAAGATCCCGAGATCCATAAATTTACCGTTTGCCATGATTGCCTCCGTTTTACGTTTTCCTACACGCTATCTGCTACGAGCCGCAAGCCGAATCGTCTTTCTCCTGATTATACTGCTGCCCGCGCAAAATTCAAGCGCTATCCGCGCAGGCAGCGATGATCGCCGCCCCGGCACCTGACCCGTCCTTGGTCAACGCAAGTTTGATGCGCCGGGCCCTGATGCCGCCGAGATATTTAAGCGACTGTCTCATCATATTTTTAAACCCGTAATATTTCTCAAATACCGTGCCGTCTATCGCAACGGTATGTCTCCTGCGAAGCGCCGGGTCCATGAACGTGATAACCGCCAGGACCCCGGCGACGCTCAACCGGGCCGCGCGTCCTGAGATCATACGGCATATCTGCCTTAAAAGCGCCCTGTCATCATAGGTATTTTTTGCCAGTCCGTTGGAACTTAAAAATTCCTTTACCCTGCCGAGAGAAGGGGACCTGTCTTCTTCGATCAACGACATGTGCTCGGCAGTGAACATGTACGGGCGGGAAAAGATCGCCGGTCTTTTCTCCGGGAATAAAAGCCCCCTGCCGATAAGGTCCAGGACAATAAAACGGCAGACCTGTCCGAGGTACATGCCTGATATCATTTTTTCGAATATCTGTTGTCCGGGATTCCGCGATGAACGATCGACCTCGTTATCGAACCGCGTTGTCCTCAGTTTGTTGAAGTTGCCCCATTCGGTATTGATGATCATATCCTTGTTAGCGTCGGGGTAGCACGCGTTTGTGCCGGTCCCCAGGATCACGCCGACATCGCAGTCAGTATCACGGTAACTGCCGGCGACCATCGTACCCACCGTATCATTCGCCAGGGCCGTAACGGTTACGTCATCGAGCCCTGCGCGGGAGAGGGCCTCTTTAAGAAGGGCTACCACATCCTTGCCGATAACGCCGCGGGCCGAAAAACCCTTGGTCCATGATTTGAGAACCCCCGAGGCGATACCGCGCTGTTTGACCGGAAAAGAGAACGTGAACCCGACCTCGACATGCTTATCCGCTACCTCTTTATGGCGGCAGGTGAAATCTTTTATTGCCCGCGCTATGAAATCAAAGAGGCGCTGCCCCGTCGAGGTTATGTGTTTTTTATCCAGCCTGTATTTTGCGCTCACGGGCCGGCTCATAGCGCCGCCACCTTTTAAGGTCACCAGAAGGACCCTGAAATTAGACCCGCCGAGATCGATGGCCATGTAGGTCCCCCGCTCATTCCCCGAGGGACGGCCGACATAGGTCGGCAGCATTTTTAAAGAGCTTTTCCTTCGGGCCAGCCCTTTTCGCATTTCTCCGTGAAATGATTTAATAAGTGCTTGTGCGGCACCGGGCGCTATACGGAATTCGTGTTCGATTCTTTTCAGGTATGTATAAGGATCCATGTCAGCCGGTCACCTTCGGTAATTGCTTCTGCTCTTCTCGTTGACCTCGGTTTTAATAATGTCGTTTACCCGCGCTTTTTTCGCGGCCTTGCACAATGCGACCCCGAATATTCCGTGCCAGACGAGAAGTACCCCGACCATAAGGACCAACGCGACTGTTATAATGATCTTTAACAGGTCAAGGAGAGGATCTTTCTGAGGTTCGATCTCGATTATGGTCATCCCTTCCCCCTCCCGCGTAATTTCACGCTTTCGTAACCGGTCAGAGGACTAGAGGGCCGCTTCGGCTTATCATAGGCCGATACAACGTTAAAACCCTTAAAATACCGTTTTATACCCTGTATCTCTTTTGCCGATAACGCGTTCCGATAAGGCCGGCGTCTCGGCGTATTGATCTGCACCTCATCGGGACGTATGGTCTTCGCTAAGCGCGCTATGGCGGCTGCTTCTTTTTTATTCGCTTTGATGAACATAACTTGAAGCGCAAGCTTTCCTTTATACATCTTTCTGAAATGCCTGATACCGTCGATGATCCGTTCCAATGAGATCCCCCGGTCCGGTCGATTGACAAGTCTCAAGGTACGCGATGTCCCCGCATCAAGTTTTACCGAAACCACATCACATGCCGAAAGGGCCTTTCGCACATCGGGCCGCGACAACAACGTCGCGTTGGTCAACACCGCTATGGGATAGCGCCGTTCCCTTCGGACCGCGCGGATAATTTCGCCGAGATTTTTTGCAAGTGTCGGCTCTCCCCGGCCCGAGAAGGTCAGGTAGTCGATATCAAGATCCGGCGGCAGGCGCCTGATCTCCCTGATAATATCCGCCGTCGGGACATAGAGCGCGGATTTAGCCGTAGGGGGTTTCGCCGTTCCCACCTGGCAATAGACGCAATTAAAACTGCACATCTTTTCTTTTTGCGAGAGGAGGTCGATGCCGAAAGACCGCCCCAGTCGCCATGAGGAAACGGGACCGTAAAGATATTTAAATTTTTTCATACTCCTTCTCAATATAAGAACTCACCCGCGGAATTCGCTGCGCGAATTCCAGCCCCTCTTTAATAAAGAGGGGGAGAGTGGGGGATTTTTTTCTCCCAAATATCCCATCCGTACCCTTGATGGTGCCTGAAAAATATTGCTCTTCACCACCCCCGATGAATGCGCCAGTTTC
>JAQURW010000087.1 GCA_028715425.1 Candidatus Omnitrophota bacterium | reverse complement strand
CATTACCGCGCGATGAGAAACGGATTTATCGCCGGGAACTTTCATTTCACCGACAATGCGGTCAATAGGATTGATCGTTATGTCCATGGGTTACCTCCGCTCTATTTTTCCGCGCCGTATCACTTCTTTCATATCATCGGGCAGATCGGCCTCAAACCTCATGTGCTTCCCGGTCCGCGGGTGCGTAAACATGAGTACCTTCGCGTGCAGCGCCTGACGATCGAGGCCGCGAAAATAACCATAGACCCTGTCGCCGAGGACCGGATACCCTATATGAGCGAGATGGACCCTGATCTGGTGCGTGCGCCCGGTCTCGATCGTGGCTTCGAGGCTGGTAAAATCCTCGAACCGCTGGAGCACCTTATAACGTGTTATCGCGTCTTTACTGTCCTCATAGGTCACGTCCATCTTCATGCGGTCGGTCGCATGACGGCCGATCGGTTCATCGATGATACCGTTGTCAAACTGCACGATGCCTTTTACCAGCGCAACGTATACGCGGCCGGCGGTCTTCTCCTTGAACTGCAGCGAAAGCGATTGATGGCTCGTGTCGTTCTTGGCAACAACGATCAGTCCCGACGTATCCTTATCGATCCGGTGCACGATACCCGGCCGCATGACCCCTCCTATACCCGAGAGGTCACCGCAGTGGTATAAAAGCGCGTTAACCAAAGTTCCCCGGTAATGTCCCGGCGCCGGATGGACCACAAGGCCTGCCTGTTTATTGACCACGACAATATCCTGGTCCTTATAAACGATATCCAGCGGGATCGGTTCGGCCTCGACTTTTAACGGCTCCGCATCGGGCACCGTTATCCGGCAATCGTCGTCCGGCTGTACCAGATAATGCGCATTGACTGTTTTTCCCTGAACGACAACATTGCCGGTATCGATCAGGCGCTTGATAAAAGTCCTCGAATACGCTTTACGGAACGCATCGACGAGAAAAACGTCCAAGCGCTGACCGGCATCCTCACCCTCGACTATGAATTCGAAGTTTTCCAAAGGACCCTCTTTCCGACGGCGATTACCACTGCCGCAAGCGCGATAGCCGCGCTTAAGACCTGGGCCATCGTCAGGCCGCAGGCAAGCCGGTCGACATCGCCGCGCAGATATTCAATGAAAAATCTTCCGCAGGTGTAAAGAAAAACATACAATATAAAAAGATAACCATGGCCGGTCTTTTTCTGGAGCATCACCCGTAACACCGCATATATCGCAAGAAGGAGCACCGCTTCATAGAGCTGGGTCGGATACCGCGGGATACCGTCTTCAAAGCATGCCGCGAGAGGAAAATCGCCCGCCGGCACACCGAAACAACAACCGTTCAAAAAACACCCCATCCTGCCGACGGCCTGGCCGAGGGCCAGGTACGGGGCCAGGAGATCTCCTGCGCTCCAGACCGATATCCTGTTCATCCGTAGGTACACGATCCCGGCAATACATGCGCTCGCCAGG
Source organism: Candidatus Omnitrophota bacterium (assembly GCA_028715425.1). Lineage (GTDB taxonomy): Bacteria > Omnitrophota > Gorgyraeia > JABMRN01 > JABMRN01 > JAQURW01. The sequence goes on along the minus strand of JAQURW010000087.1, from coordinate 8,112 downwards.
CCGCCATAGAAGGCAAGTCCTCCCTTCGTCAGCATGAATATCTCCAGAGGATTGGCCCGGTAAAAATCAGCATTGACCGCGACATGAAGAACCCTGGCGCCGATTATACCGGCGATCATGATAACGACCATGAAATCGGGGATCTTTTCCCGGGGCACCCCGGCAAGATGGCTCGTCTTCCACATAAGGAATGTCGCAATAACACATGCCAGAGCGATCATGACACCGTACGAATAAACCGTAAGAGCTCCGCATTTCAGGATTATCGGATGCATGGGGATACCTTAAAAACACCGAATATCAGCATGATCATGCCTATGGTAATAGCCGAATCCGCGATATTAAAGACCGGCCATACCTTAAAATCGAGAAAATCTATGACGTACCCGAACCTGAGCCGGTCTATGAGATTACCGATAGCGCCGCCCATAACGAGGCTTAAGGCTATTTCGACGAACACAATGCCCCGGATGGCTGCTTGCCCGCGCAAGGCGGCAAGCGCTGCCTTTTGCCGGGCGATACCGTTAAGGAGCCCGATGATCATGACGATCGCTATAACGGCTACAGCGACGAAAAAATAAGTCTTATTCTGTAAGATACTGAAGGCGGCTCCGTGGTTGTGCGTAGACTGTATAGAAAAAATACCCGGCCAGATATCATACGGCAAACGGCTTTCGTTTATCGTAACGACATATTTGGAAAGCTGATCAAGAACCACAATGCTTGTGATCAGGATAATGGTCACGAGAGCTTACGATTACGGTTTATGTTCTTCTAATTCCTGACATTTAAGGCAATACTCGGTTTGCGGAATCGCCGCCAGCCGTTGTTTCGTTATAGGCTTGGCACAGGCGACACATACGCCGAAGGTTCCGTCTTCAATGCGTTTAGGTGCTTCATCGATAGTATACAGCCTCTCGCGCTCGTCAGCAGCAAGACGGAGGAGGAAATCGGTCTCATATACGCCGCTGGCCATATCCGCAAGATGGTAACTGTATCCCGAAAGGTCCCCGGCTGCGTCTTTCATCGATGTATTGAGTGCGTCGTTTTTCAAGTGAACGAATTCCCCGAATATCTTGGCCTTTTCGGCGAGAAGAGCTTTTTTATACCGTTCGAGCTCCCGCTTCGGAAGTTTCGGGGCGGACGGTTTCTTGGCCGGCTGCCCTTTTCCGATGGGTGATTTTATTTTGCCTGCGCCTTTTTTCTTTGATTTTTGCACCATGCCCCTCCTTTATGGATTATACACTATAACATATTTCATATGTTTCGAACACATATATCGCACAGTTCCGGGTGCGCCCGGTCCCTGCCGACCGACGGGCGGTAATGCCAGCAGCGCGCGCATTTTACGCCCGACGCCTTTTCGACCGCCACATCGATACCTGCCTCAGGAAAACCGCTGGCGCCCCGAGGCGGCTCATCGACTATCGTAACATGGGAAACAATAAAAAACCGTTCGAGTATCGGCGAGGATTTTTTTACGGTCTCACGAGCCGCGCCCTCGCGCACAAAGACAAGGACGTGCGCATCGAGCGAGCTCCCGATCTCTCCCTTAGCCCGTTTCTCTTCCAGCGCCTTCTGGACGGCGCCGCGTATCGTGACGAGCGTCTTAAAACGTTCTTCAAGCTCCCGGTCGGCATAACCGTTCAATTGACCCCGACGGCTGTCGGGATAAGGCCACGCCGAGCCATGGACGGTTTCAACACCTTCCCGAGACTTTAAGGAGGGTACGCTCTGCCATATTTCCTCGGTTGTAAAGCAAAGGATCGGCGCCAGCATCCTCTCCAGGCAATCCAATATCCAATAAAGAACCGTTTGCGCAGAGCGTCGCTCCGTCGAAGCCTTGGCAAAGGTATACAGACGGTCTTTGGCAATATCGAGATAAAGAGAAGAGACCTCATCAACACAAAAATCGTAGATCTCGCGGTAAACCTTATGAAACGTAAAGGTTTCATATGCCTCTTCGACGTCCTTGACCAGGAGGGCGAGCCGTGACAGCATCCAGCGGTCGATATCATCCATGGCCCGTATGTCGCCGACGATATCCTTGAGAGGATCGAAGTCATAAAGGTTCGAGATAAGGTAACGGAAGGTATTCCGTATCTTGCGATATGCGTCCGCGGTGCGTTCGATGATCTCCGGGGACACACGAACATCGTCGGAATAATTGCTTGAGGCAACCCAAAGCCGCAGGATATCGGCGCCGTATTTTTTCATAAGGTCTTCCGGCGCCACGGTATTGCCGAGCGATTTCGACATCTTCTTCCCCACACCGTCGACGATAAATCCGTGTGTCAGGACAGTACGGTACGGCGGCCGATTATCGATACCGATACCCGTTATAATAGCCGACTGGAACCATCCCCGGTGCTGATCGGAACCCTCCAGATACAGATCCGCCGGATAGCCCATACCGGGATTATCCTTGAGCACTGCCTGGTGGCTTACACCCGATTCGAACCACACATCGAGGATATCGCGCTCCGCGTCTATCGCGCGGCTTTTGCAGCGGGGGCACGAGAATCCTCCCGGCAAAAAACTTCCGGCGCTCTCGGTAAACCAGATATCGACGCCTTCTTTCAAGACGCGTTCGGCAAGTTTCATGATAGCCTGCGGATCCACGATCCGTTCGTGGCACTCTTTACAATAATACGCGGGGATCGGCACCCCCCAGTACCGCTGACGGGAAAGGCACCAGTCCGGCCTGTTTTCGACCATCGCCTTGATACGCGACATCCCTGCCCCGGGATGCCAGGCAACGTCATGTTCGATCGCCTTTAGGATACGCTTTCGCAGATCCTTATGGTCGACCTTAAGGAACCATTGCTCCGTAGCCCTGAATATAATAGGTTTTTTACAGCGCCAGCAATGCGGATATGAATGAGGCACGGACCCTGCCAGAACGAGAGAACCGTTGGAACGCATCTTTTCGATAATAGGATCATTGGCGGCGTGGACGTTCATACCGCTGAACTCCCCGCAGGTAGCATCAAAATGTCCCTTGCCGTCAACAGGCATCAGAAGCGGCAACCGGTATTTTTTTCCGGTAAGGTAATCATCCTGTCCGTGGCCGGGAGCCGTATGGACACAGCCGGTCCCCTCATCGGATGAGACATACCCGGCGGAGACAACCGTGCTTTCACGGTTTATGAACGGATGTTCTGCGATCGAACCCTCAAAGTCTCTTCCCTTAACCGTCCTGACGGGCGTATAAGGCCTGTCCAATTTCTTCATAAGATCTTCGGCAAGGCCGGCCAGCATGATCCACGTTTCTGTGCCTGACACGGCAAAGGTATAATCGAGATCCGGATGCACGGCGATGGCGACATTTGCCAGGAGCGTCCACGGCGTTGTCGTCCAGATCACAAAAAACATATTTTCAGGATTGACCTGGCCAAGCGCACTCTTACTGTCAAAGCGCTTCACCCTGAATTTTAAATAGATCGACGGAGAAACATGGTCTTCATATTCAACCTCTGCCTCGGCAAGCGCGGTCTCGCATGTCGTGCACCAGTTGACCGGTTTTAGATCCTTGTAGATATAGCCCTCCTTGGCGAGGGCCGCAAAGGACCGGAGTATAGCCGCTTCATACCGCGGATCAAGCGTCAGATAAGGTTTTTCCCAATCGCCGAAAATCCCGAGGCGCTTGAATTCCTTCTTTTGTATATCGACGAACTTCAGGGCGTAGTCACGCGCCTGTTGCCTGAATTTAACCTGATCCAGCTCGCCTTTTCTGATCTTCAGCTCTTTAAGGAGCTGATGCTCGACCGGCAGGCCGTGGCAATCCCAGCCCGGCACGTACGGCGCATCGTAGCCCTTCATGGTCTTATATTTCACTACGATATCTTTCAGTATCTTGTTCAGCACATGGCCCATGTGGATATGGCCGTTCGCGTACGGCGGCCCGTCATGAAGTATGTATTTCCTGGAGCCGCCGCGAAGTTTGCGGATAGTACCGTAAATATCCATGGCCTCCCATTTTTTCAGGTACAGCGGCTCCTTCTGGGGGAGATCTGCTTTCATAGAAAAGGTCGTTGTCGGTAAATTAAGGGTCGATTTATAATCCATGTCTGTCCTATTGCACGTATTTCCCGATTATCAGTTTCAGTTTCTTTTTCGTTTTCGCCGGAACGGCATCCGGCTTCGTTAATATGGCGTATCTGAGCGCCTCCCGGCATTCGCAGGTCCGCTTTTCCGGTATCGCGGGGACAACAAGCTTGAGAAGCGCGCGGGCGTTCTCGACATTTTTATTAAGGTTCTCGATGATCATCTCCAGGGTAACGGGAACCTTTGACTCATGCCACGCATCATAATCCGTCACAAATGCGACCGTAGAATAACATATCTCGGCTTCGCGCGCAAGGCGCGCCTCGGCCATGTTCGTCATGCCGATAACATCCATGCCCCAGCTTTTATAAACACACGACTCGGCCTTGGTCGAGAACGCAGGGCCTTCCATGTTAACATACGTTCCGCCCCTATGGACAGGCATGCCGGCGCCGAGGGCGGTCTTATACAGGATTTCCGAGAGAGACGGGCACACCGGATGGGAAAATGATATATGGGCTACGATCCCGTCGCCAAAAAAAGTTGTCTTTCGCGCCTGATTGGTCCGGTCAAAAAACTGATCGACAATGACGATATCGCGGGGTTTTAATTCCTCTCTGAAACTACCGCACGCCGACAGCGAAATAAGCCATTCTACGCCGAGTTTTTTCATCGCATAGATGTTCGCGCGGAAATTCAGTTCGCCCGGAAGGATCGTATGGCCCGCGCCGTGACGCGGCAGAAATACGATCTCGCGCCCTTTGTACCTGCCGATCGTAAGACGATCCGACGGCCCGCCGTAGGGTGTCGTAACGTCTTTTTTCGCGATTATTTCCAGCTCGTCGATATGATACAGCCCGCTCCCGCCGATAACACCGATACGTCCCATCACATCCCCCTTATTTCCAGCACTTTATTCCTGGCCTTTTCTCCGCCGGTAATCGCCACCTGGCTCCGTTTTAGACCGAGATGCTCTGCGATAAGCCCGATAACCGCTTTATTCGCCTCACCGTCTATCGCAGGTTTCGGCGTATACACCTTGTATTCGCCCTGGCCGGTGCACATGACCTTGGTCACACGGCTGCGGGGCTGTACGCGCACACGGATCGTTTTCATATTTTCAACATCTATCTCAGACGAAGCGCCAGGTCCGCAAGTGTTTTCACGAGGAATAAATTCAAAAACCAGAGCACCAATATAGCAATAAGCGGCGAAAAATCAATGCCAATCTGCCACGTCGGAATCAAACGCCTGATCGGCGCAAGGATCGGCTCGGTGACGTTCTGCAAAAACTGAACGATCGGGTTAAACGGGTCGGGATTTACCCAGCTGATAAGGGCACGGATAATGATGATCCAGCTCAGGATGGTAATAAGATTCGACAGGATCACCGCAACCGCGGACAAAAAATTGCTGAAAATAAACATAAAGGCTCCTGCGTTATTTCCCTAGCTCTTCCGCGCGGATGATCGCAGCGCGAACAGCCTCTTTAACGATATCGTTTAAGCGTCGCCGTTCGAAAACGCGTATGCCGGCCTCGGTCGTGCCGCCTTTTGACGTAACCCTTTTACGAAGATCCTCGGGTGACAGGCCAAGGCGGTCGAGCACGTGCGCGGTCCCTTTAAAGGTCGCTGCCAGTAATCGATGGGCATCATTCCCGGAAAAGCCCTCTTCAAGGGCCGCTTCGATAAAGGCCTCGAGTATGTACATTAGGAACCCCGGCCCGCTTCCGACGAGGGCTGTCACGGCGTTTTTTTTCGCCTCTTCGGTCTCATAGATCGTGCCGATACTCGAAAAAAGTTCCCGTGCGATCGCTTTATGCCGTGCCGGCACACACGTATTATAACTTAAACTTGATATCGATGAGCCGACCAGGGCAGCCATATTGGGCATCACGCGCACGACAGGGAATCGCTTTTTGGCAACGCCCTGTATCCAGGAAAGCTGGACACCGGCCATAATCGAAATAATTAATGTATGCTTGTTTAAAAACGGCGCTATTGCCGTAAAAAGCTCATGGGCATCCTTCGGTTTAACCGCAATTATAATGACATTCGACGCCTTCGCGGCTTCGGCTGCGGATCCCGCCGCCTTGACCTTGTAGCGCTTCGAAACGGCGCGGAGCTTCCCGGCAATAGTATCAAATACCGTCAGGCGGTTAGGCCGGATCACCTTTTTGGCAATGACCCCGCGAATGATCGCTTCGCCCATGTTCCCGCACCCTATAACACCCAGTTTAACTCCCGTTAATCGCATCGTGAACTCCAGTTGCGTGTCATTCTTGCGCGAATATCGCTCTTCCCACCCGCACCATGGTCGCCCCTTCTTCAACGGCAACCATGTAATCCTGCGTCATGCCCATCGAAAGCTCTTTCAAACCATTGCCGTAAGCCAGGGTGCGCAATGCCGCAAAATACGGCCGCGAGGCCTCAGGGTCGCCGGACAGCGGCGTAACGGTCATGAGCCCGAGGACCCGCAGATTAGCATATTGTTTTATTTCGTCAAGGAGCCGCACCAGGTCCTCGGGCCGTATCCCGAATTTTGCGGCCTCGCCTGAGACATTGACCTCTATAAGGACATCCTGTATCTTGTGTATTTTTTTAGCCTGGCCATCGATCGCTTTGGCAAGTCTCAGGCTATCGAGGGAATGGATCAAAGAAAACATCCGGACGGCGTCCGCGGCCTTATTCGTCTGCAGGTGGCCGATCAGATGCCAGACGGCCTGATCGCCGATGGCGCGGTATTTCAGGTCAGCGTCTTTTACACGGTTTTCACCCAACTCCTTCACACCGCTGTGAATGCATGCAAGGATATCGACGGAATTGGCTTCTTTAGTAACCGCGATAAGACGAACATCCTGCGGAGAGCGCCCTGCCCGACGCGCTGCCTCCCCGATAGTATCTTGTACCTTACGAAGCTTTTCGTCTATCATATGGATATAATAATATGCTACAACTTAAGCCGAATGATTAAAATTTGGTTTAATAGTTTAACGCCATTACGGGGGTGTGTCAATATAATAATATCGAAGGAGAGCATTACCCGCTCGTCGCGGCATTTAATTGATTCCACAGGCCGCTCGAATAACGGATCCAAATACCGAATTCAGGCCCGAAATCTATGATAAGATCATCCTTTCCGTCTCTGTTAAGATCGGTCCTGACGATACGATCGGCTGTTACCTTATTCAACATATCCCAAGCGCCGTCTATGTATGTTAAGATCCCGTACTGCGCACCGAAATCTATAACCAGATCGTCCTTCCCGTCTCCGTTCAGATCGGCCTTGGTAATGGATTTTGATGGCGCATAGTTCAGGATACTCCATGACCCGTTACTGTACACGTAAATACCGTATTGCGGCCCGAAATCGATTACCAGATCGTCTTTCCCGTCACCGTCAAGGTCAGCCGGCACGATACTCTCTGCTGTTGCGCCGTTCAATACGCTCCAGGCGCCGTTACCGTATATCAGGATACCGTATTGCGGCCCAAAATCGATTACCAGATCGTCTTTCCCGTCACCATCAAGATCAGCAGGCACGGTTTGTTCAGCCGTTTCATTGTTCAGTACGATCCAGGCACCGTTACAATATAAGAGAATACCGTACGCGAGCCCAAAATCTATGACCATATCGTCTTTGCCGTCCCCGTTGACGTCGGCGCGGGTAATAAACTCAGCCGTTGCATAGTTCAGGACGGTCCAGCTATCGTTTATGTACGTATAAATACCGTATTGCGGCCCGAAATCTATAACCAGGTCATCGCTTCCATCTCCGTTCATGTCGGCCTTGGTAATGGATTTTGACGTCGCATGATTCAAGACATTCCAGGACCCGTTACTATACGCGTAAATACCGTATTGTGGACCGAAATCTATGACAAGATCGTCCCTCCCGTCTCCGTTCATGTCAAGGCGTGTAATCGTCCTCGCCGACGCCTGGTTTAAAACGCTCCACACACCGTCACGATAGATATAGATCCCGTATTCCGGCCCAAAGTCGATAATAAGCCCGTTATCACCGCCGCCGTCCAACGCTATAGGCACGATAAACGGCTTGCCCAAT
>JAQURW010000270.1 GCA_028715425.1 Candidatus Omnitrophota bacterium | reverse complement strand
GCCGGCAACCGGCTGCGGATGTGTCTGGCTTAAATACTTGCCGATCATAGCCGAGAGTTCGGCGTTTGACCCCGGATACCAATTCCCGGCCTTATCAGCCTGTTTTACATCCGCCGCGTACGTACCGCCCGCTGCAGCCGTAGCCAGAAACGATACCGTTACCAGAATGCTCAAGAACCACCTCATTGCCGTGTCTCCTTTTCGATCCATAGTAAATAATCCTTGTTCCCGTCGAGAATCGGCAGCGCCACGATACACGGACAGGAGTAACTATGCGCCGATTTTACCTTGGCGATCAGAGCTTTTACCAGCGAAGCCCTTGTTTTGGCTATCAGGACGGCCTCGCTGTCGTATTCTATCTTACCGTCCCACCAGTACATCGAATTCATCCCCTCGATGATATTCACGCAGGCGGCAAGCCGTTCGGCAACCAGGGCCTCGCCGATGCGTTTGGCCTCGTCCTTGTTTTTCGCGGTAATATATACCAATGAGAATTTCATAACGCCATTGTATACCTAATTAAAATATATAACAAGTAAGAACTCCCCCTTGAAAATTGCGAAGAAAATTTCAAGGGGGAGTTATAAAGTCGGCAACTCCGGCACACTCGCAATAAGCCGCTTTGTGTAATCACTGGCGGGGTTACGGTAGATTGCGGCAACCGGGCCGTGCTCGACGATCTCCCCGTCATGCATTACATACACGGTATCAGCCATCGATTCCACGACCCTAAGGTCATGCGAAATAAGTAAATACGTCAGGTTCGTCTCGGCCTTTAACTGTTTGAGCAGGTCCAGTATGTCTTTTTGTATCAGGACATCAAGGCTCGAAACCGGCTCGTCCAGGACCAGGAATTCAGGCCGTACCATAAGGGCACGCGCAATGGCGATCCTCTGGCGCTGGCCGCCGGAAAATTGGTGGGGGTATTTCATGAGGTCATCGGCCGAAAGGCGCACCTGTTCAAGGACATTTTTAAGCACTCCCTGCCGTTCTTTTACCGGAAGAGATAAAAGAGACGCTCCTTCGTTAACGATATCCCCCATACGCATGCGCGGGTCAAGCGAGCTGTACGGATCCTGAAAGACGATCTGGAGCATCTTGCACAACGCTTGTCGCGTCACCTCACGGCGTTGCCGGCCGTTGACCAGGATCTCTCCGGTATCAGGCTCATCCAATCCCAGGATAAGCCTGCCGAGCGTGCTTTTGCCGCACCCTGATTCACCGACAAGGCCGACGGTTGTCCCCCTCTCGATAATGATGCTGACATTCTTCACGGCATGGACATTGCCGGTTTCGCGTTTAAAAAAACCCCTTTCGACCGCGAAGGACTTGCTTAACGACCGTGTTTCTATGATAGCCTCGCGCGGTATCCGGTTTACGCCGACCGATACCCGGCCCGGGCGCGGGACAGCTTCGATCAGGGTCTTTGTATATGCATCGCGCGGCGATTTAAGAATATTTTCCTTATCCCCGCTTTCAACGATAACGCCGTTTTTCATTACCGCAATGCGATCAGCCATTTCATTAACAATGCCGAAATCATGGGTAATGAAAAGGATCGCGATGCCCAGGTCGTCCTTAAGGTCCCTTAAAAGCTTCAGGATATCCGACTGGACCGTCACATCAAGGGCAGTGGTCGGCTCATCGGCAATCAGAAGTTTCGGATCAAGGGCGATCGCCATCGCGATCATAACACGCTGGCGCTCCCCCCCCGAGAGTTGATGGGGATAGTTACCGTATACCGTGCCGGGGTCCCGAAGGCGCACCTTCTCAAGCAAGGCAAGCGACTTCTGCCGGATAGCCGCGGGTGCAAGGCCCGTATGGGTAGCGAACATTTCTTCGACCTGCCGGCCGACCGGCATAACCGGATTGAGCGAGGTAAAAGGCTCCTGGAATATGATCGCCAGCTCCCTGCCCCGTATTTCATTTAACGCGCGGCCCGGCATCCCGACGATATCATGTCCGCGAAAAAAAATACTGCCGGACTCAATACAAGCCTCTTTCGGTAAAAGTCCCATAATGCTATGGGCAGCAATAGTCTTTCCGCTCCCGGATTCCCCGACGATCCCGACCGCCTCGTTGACCCCGACCTCAAGGCATAATCGGTCAAGCGCGCGGAAGTACCGCGGCCCTTGACCGAAGGATACCGTCAGATCACGTATTTCGACCAGAGACATAGCGCACCTTGGGATTCAGCAGATCCCTTAACCCCTCACCCAGCATATTGAACGCAAGCACCGTTACGAGTATCGCCATGCCCGGGAACGCCATGATCCACCAGGCAACGCCGATACTGTCCTTCCCTTCCATCAATATATTTCCCCAGCTCGGCACCGGCGGCTGAACGCCGAGGCCGAGAAAGCTCAAGGCCGCCTCGGCCAGGATCGCGCCGGATATCCCAAAAACAAAATTGATCATGACCGGCCCGAGGCTGTTGGGAATGAGATGCCCGGCCACAATAGAAATATCAGTCCTGCCGAGCGCCCGGCTGGCCATAATAAACTCGCGCGATTTAAGCGACATGATCTCGGCGCGTATAAGCCGGGCGATCCCCATCCATGATGTCAGCCCGATGACAACCATAATATTAAGGATACCGGGGCCGATCACGGCGACAACAGCAAGGATAAGGAATAAAACCGGAAAACACAGCATAACATCGGTAAAGCGCATGAT
>JAQURW010000086.1 GCA_028715425.1 Candidatus Omnitrophota bacterium | reverse complement strand
CCAGGATGGTGAGGGCCAGTATGCCCATTTTTTCATTAAGCGGTATTTTTATCCCTTTAACCAGCGTATTTAAGGTCGATTCGGGATCGGCCTTGAACCGGTCGAACGAGTTTATGATATCCTCCATGGTGAGGTTTTGTTGGGCAATGCCGCGCCAGATCTTGTTGGCTTCTTCTCCCGAATGGGGGCCGATACCCATGACGCCTTCGAGGGTATCGCCGGTCTCATTGACCAGAAACATCATTGCGCGGTTGAATCCGAGGCCTTCATGGGAAGTGAGGGCTGTAAGGATAATGTAAAAGATCTGGTTAAGGTTGAGCGTAGTCCTCATGAGATTCGATGTCTCATAAAGTATGCTTAATTCGCGCCTTGTCCGCTCGAGATCCTCTGCAGTTTCTTTGCGGGCGCCATCCGTATTATTATTCATAACATAATTAGTTTAACGCATGAGAGAAATTTTGTCAATCTCTTCTCTGAATTCGGTTCTTAGCCGAGCTCCATCTTGCAAAGGGAGGGCCTCTATGCTACAATAGCATTCTAATATTTTTATATGAGTATATACAGCCGGTTACTTAATGTCCCTATTCTGTGGAACCTGTCACAGGCAGTTTTCGGCTGCGACAGTCAGAAGAAAAAATTGTACCGGTCGGTCTTTTCGCGTACAGGCCGGCTTCTTGATTTCGGGTGCGCGGATGGTAATACCTTTCTGGCCTTCACTGACTTTGACTACTACGGCGTTGATATCAATAAGCAGCTCATCGATTACGCGGCTAAGAAATATCACGCGTTCAATAATGCCCATTTTGTGAATGCGGATATATTGTCGCACCCCTTTGAGGACGATTTCTTCGATTATGCGCTCTTTTCCTGTACGGGTCACCATCTTCCGGACACCGCGCTTTTTCCCGTTATGGAAGCATTAAGCGCCGTCCTTCAACCCGGCGGGAGGCTGCATTTTTTCGACACGATACGGCGGCCGGGAAAAGATTCGGGGCTTTTAAAATTTTTGATCAGTATCGACCAGGGGAAGTTCATGCGGGACGAAGAAACCTATATGAAGATCATTCACCGGTTCTCCCGGCGATTGAAGGTCGTGACCTATAAGACGCTTTCGATAACCGGCACCCTGATGCCGCAGCCGGATTATTTTTACGCTGAATTCGAGAAGGTGTGATCATGAATACGCGTTTTTGGAAAGGGAAACGGGTACTTGTTACCGGGCATGAGGGCTTTCTCGGGTCCAACCTTGTGCGTACGCTTGTCAATGCAGGCGCCAGGGTTGTCGGCGTGGACAAGGTTGCCGGCCGTCCGCTTTCGGTATTGAACGGCGTCCGGGGCCTCTTTAAGGGGATCAAACAGGACCTGAGTGATTATCAGGCGGTCAGGCTTATTATTGCGGCCCGGCGGCCGGCGGTCGTTTTTCATCTTGCGGCGGAAGCGATCGTCGGACGCGCCAAGAAAGAGCCCTTAAGGGTTTTCCGTTCAAATATCGAAGGAACCTGGAATATACTTGAATCCTGCCGCGGCAAAAAATTCGTCAAGTCGATTGTCGTTGCGTCGAGCGATAAGGCATACGGTACGGCGCTTAACCTGCCGTATAACGAAGATACGCCGCTCAAGGGGCGGCAGACGTATGACGCATCCAAGAGCTGCGAGGATATCATTGCCCGAAGCTTTTTCTATTCATATGGCCTGCCGGTTGCGGTTATGCGCTGCGGGAATATTTACGGGCCGGGGGATTTTAATTTTTCCCGGCTTATACCCGACGCGGTGCGCTCGGCGCTGGCCGGGAAACGTTTTGTGATACGGAGCGACGGCAAATACACCCGCGACTATGTCTTTATCGATGATGTTGTCGAAGGATACCTGGCGCTTGCGGAAAAAATGGCAGCCAGGCGTCTTTACGGTGCGGCATTCAACTTAAGCGATGAAAAACCACAGACCGTTCTTCAAGTGTACCGCGCGGTGGGAAAGGCCTTCGGCGGGAATATAAAAAAGCCGGTTATCCTGAACCGCGCGCTTGATGAGATCCGCGACCAGTATCTTTCGGCGAAGAAGATACGCAGGGTCCTCGGGTGGAAGGCGCGGTATACGTTCGCCGAAGGGTTGAGGAAGACGGTGGCGTGGTACAGGGAAGAGCTTTAACGAGGATAATATGGATAAAAAAGAAACAATGGCCCGTAACAAGATTTACGCTGTAATAAAGAAATATTACGCAGAATTTCATTCCCCCATACCCTTTATCCCCGGCAAGACTAAGATCCCCTACGCCGGCAGGGTCTATGACCATGCCGAAATGTGCGGGATCGTCGAAAGCGCCCTTGATTTCTGGCTTACCGCCGGCCGGTTATCTAACCGGTTGGAAAAAAAACTCAAGACGTGTTATAAATCCCGCGATTTCCTGCTGGTTAATTCGGGATCGTCGGCGAATCTTCTGATGGTAGCTGCCCTGTCCTCGCCAAGCGTCGACGGGCACCTGAAGCCTGGCGATGAGGTCATTACGCCTGCCGTCACCTTTCCGACAACCGTCGGTCCCCTCGTCCAATACAAGTTGGTGCCGGTTTTTGTCGACTGTCGTGTCGAAACCTGTAATATTGACGAGCGGCTTATCAAGGCGGCGATCGGCCGTAAGACGCGGGCTATCTTTGTGCCGCATACCCTGGGAAATCCCTGTGACATGGATACGGTCATGCGTATCAGCCGGAGGTATAACCTTATGGTTATCGAGGATTCGTGTGATGCCTTCGGCAGCAGGTACGGCGGAAAGCGATGCGGGGCGTTCGGTGTCATGTCATCGTTCAGTTTTTACCCGGCCCATCACATGACCATGGGCGAAGGCGGCGGCGTGAGTGTCAATGACGGACGTTTTGTCCGTGCCTGTCGGTCCCTACGCGACTGGGGAAGGGATTGTTATTGCGGGACCGGCATGAGCAACAGTTGCGGTAGGAGGTTCTCCCTGAAAATGGGCGGTCTGCCGTACGGCTACGACCATAAATACATTTATTCAAATATCGGATATAACCTGAAGGTTACGGAAATGCAGAGCGCGATAGGGCTCGCTCAATTTGATAAATTAGCGCTTTTTGAAAAGAAAAGGACGGAACATTTTAGCCGTTTGTATAAAGGCCTGAAGGGGTGGGGGGACTATCTCATCCTTCCGGAAATAGATGCAAAGGCCCAACCGTCATGGTTCGGGTTCCCGATCTCGGTAAAAAAAACCATTAACCGCCTGAAACTTATCCGCTGGCTGGAAGATGCCGGGATCGAGACGAGGCTTATGTTCGGCGGCAATATTATCCGCCAGCCTGCCTTTAAGAGGATACGGTGCAGGATAAGCGGAAAACTTACGAATACCGATTATGTCATGAACAACACCTTTTTTATCGGTGTGTATCCGGGGCTTACCGATGAAATGATCGATTTTGTGCTGAAGCGGTTCAGACAGTATTTTAACAATAAAAAGAATTGGCAATGAAAACCAAACGCATCTTGATAACCGGTGCGACAGGATTTATCGGCGCTAATCTCGCCAGACGCCTTGTAGGGGCGAGGCATGCCTCGCCCCTACACAGGGCCACCAATATCCATATCATTCGCCGCCCGACATCGGATACCTGGCGTATTTGCGATATCCGGCATGCGCTCCATGAACATGAAGGTGATATAACCGATTTTTCGTTTGTCAGATCGGTTATGAAAAAAGTCAAGCCGGATATCATATTCCATACGGCGATCTACGGCGGTTATTCGTTCCAGAAGGATGAGGGGCTGACCCTTGCAACTAATATCAACGGCACCGTTAATCTGGTCAACGCAAGCCTCCCTGTTGACTATGAAACCTTCATCAATGTCGGTAGCTCTTCGGAGTACGGGCCGAAAGACGGTCCTATGAGGGAAGACGATATGCTTACGCCGGTTGACACGTACGGTGTTTCCAAGGCAGCAGCAACACTCTATGCCCAGGCCATGGCACAGGCCCACAGGAAGCCTATAACGACTATCCGCCCTTTTTCCGTATTCGGCCCCTATGAGGATCCGCGCCGCCTTATTCCGTCGATCATACATGCGTGTCTTACCGGTGCCGGGATGAAGGTCCGGTCGCCGGAGGCCGTACGCGATTATATTTATATAGACGATGCGATCGATTTTTTCCTGACGGTTGCCTCACGCAGGACTTCTTTGGGAATTATTAACCTTGGCGGCGGGCGCCAGCGCAGTGTCAGGGAAATGATAGGTATCGTCAGCCGCGTGACCGGTAAAAAGTTGTGCGCACACTATGAACGCGGGCCGCGCCCGCGATTAGACCCTAACCCGTGGCAGGCCGATATGTCCAAGGCACGAAGGCTTTTACGATGGCGTATGAAGACCTCGTTCGAAGAGGGTATTTAAAGAACGGCTGATTGGATGAGTGAGTTTGAAGGGGCGTCCTATGAGTGGGCTTAAAAAAACGGCGCAGGCTATCCGAAGGGACATTGTGCGTATGCATGCCGCGGCCAATTCATCGCATATCGGCAGTTCACTCTCGAGCGTTGATATACTTACGGTACTTTATTTCAGGATCCTTGCCGTAGGCCCGAAAAAAAACTGCCGGCCGGACAGGGACCGGTTTATATTAAGTAAAGGCCATGCTGCAACCGCATTGTATGCGACCTTGGCCGAACGGGGGATACTGCCGCGGTCCTGCCTGTCGGGCTATTCGACTGACGGCGGCAGGCTTCCGGGCCATGCCGATAACGCCGGCCTTGCCTGTATAGAAGCGGCAACCGGGTCGCTCGGCCACGGCCTTGCGCTCGCTTCGGGCATGGCGATCGCCGGAAAAAACGATAAGTATAAGTCGCGCTATTTTGTTCTTCTGGGCGACGGTGAATGCGATGAAGGGTCAGTCTGGGAGTCCGCCCTTTTTGCGGCTCATCATAAACTGGACCGCATAACCGCTATTATTGACCGGAATCGACTTCAGGGTATGGGGAAAACCGAGGAGGTTATCAGGCTTGAGCCGCTCCTCAAAAAATGGACGGCGTTCGGCTGGTCCGGTATAACGGTCGACGGACATGATCATGCGGAGCTTGAGAAGGTGTTATCGAAGATCCCTTTGGTGAAGGGAAAGCCGACGGTGATCATCGCGAACACCGTCAAAGGCAAAGGGGTCTCGTTCATGGAGGACAGGCTTGAGTGGCATTATAAGTCGCCGACCAAAGATCAATTAGCGCAAGCATTGAAAGAACTGGCATGAGAGATGCATTTATAACAGCATTAACACGATACGCCGAAAAGGATAAAAACATTTATCTCCTCACCGGCGATCTCGGCTTCTCGGTATTTGAGGACTTTATAAGGAAATTCCCGCAACGTTTTATTAATGCCGGTATCGCCGAAGCGAATATGATGGGCGTTGCGGCAGGCCTTGCCAGCGCATGTAAAACGGCAGTTGTCTATTCTATTATACCTTTTACGGTGACGCGGTGTCTGGAGCAGATAAAGATCGATGTTGCCTATCAAAACGCGGACGTTAAGATCATCGGTATCGGCGCCGGGTTCGCGTACGGGGCGCTCGGCATGACGCATCATGCCATCGAAGATATCGCTGTCATGAGGGCATTTCCGAATATGCGGATACTGGCACCGTGCGATCCGGCTGAGACGATGGCATGTTTGGGCTTGGCGTTGAAGATAAAAGGGCCGTTTTATATAAGATTGGGAAAAAATCGAGAACCGAAGATCCACGGCAGCGTAGGGGCGCGGCGCGCCGCGCCCCTACACGCAACATTAGGCGGCAGTCATGTTTTAAAACAGGGAACGGACGTTGTTATTTTTGTCACCGGGTCGATCGCCGGAAGGGCCTTGGAAGCCGCGAAGATTCTGGAAGGGAAAAGGATAAGCACAAAGGTAGTCAGTATGTATTCGATCAAACCTCTTGATGAGGAAGCCGTGTGTGATGCCGCACGAACGGCAAAGGCGATCGCCACCGTCGAGGAGCATACGGTCATCGGCGGGCTCGGAAGCGCTGTCAGCGAGCTTGTCGCAGGGATGCGCTGCAAAACACCGGTGGTCCGCATCGGCATACCGGACACATTTTGCGGAAAGGTCGGCAGCCACGGTTATCTGCTCGATCATTACGGGTTTTCGCCGAAGGCGATCGCGGAGAAGATATTTAAGTTGTCATCCTGAACGAATCCGGATGAGCGGGGGATCTGCCAACAGCTGGCGGGACTCAGAATGACAGAAATTTCATGGGGAGGATTCATGAAAAGAAAAATAAGCGTTGTTGTGCCGATATTTAACGAACAGGAAGTCCTGCCGGAACTTATAGCGCGCCTTAAGAAAACGGCTTCTGGCGAGGCGGCATATGATTTTGAGTTTATTATGGTCGAGAACGGCTCGGAGGACTCTTCCTATGACATCCTCCAGAAGGCGCGTAATGACGATGCGCGCATCAAGATCGTCCGCCTCTCGCGTAATTTCGGCTGCGACGGCGGTATCACCGCAGGGCTTAACTTTGTGAGGTCAGATGCGTGTGTCATTATGAACGCCGATCTCCAGGACCCGCCGGAACTTATCCCCGCGTTCCTGCGGCAATGGGAAAGCGGCCATGACGTTGTGTATGGGGTGATAAAGGCGCGGCACGGCGAAGGCCTGGTGCGTAAGGCCTGTTCGTCGCTTTTTTACGTGATCATTAATGCCCTGACCAGAGGGCTTTTCCCGAAAAACGTGAGCGACTTCAGGCTTATTTCCCGGAAGGTCGTGGATGCCGTCAACAGCCTGAAAGAGACCAACCGGTACATGCGCGGCCTGGTTGTCTGGACGGGATTCCGTCAGACCGGCGTCGAGTTCGAGCGGCCGGCCCGTTTTGCCGGAAGATCGAAATCGCCTTTCCGGGCGATTGTCAGGGTCGCGGCGAACGGTATTTTTTCGTTTTCGTATTTGCCGCTTCGCCTGACGACGTTCCTCGGGATATTTATCGCGATCGTTTCCTTTTGCTTTATGGTCATCTTTGTCACGCTTTTTTTTATATGTGGGCGTGAGGTGCCCGGGCATACTTCGACTATAACGATCATGCTTTTTTTGTTCGGGATACTTTTTTTCATTCTCGGGATTATAGGAGAATATCTGGCCAGGATCTATGATGAGGTAAAGGACAGGCCGAATTTCATCGTTTCCGAAACCCAGGGGATCGACTAGCGGTATTTTATGACGGTATCAGCCCGTTCGATCATTGCCGGCACGTGCATATGGTTTTTCATTTTTATCCTGGCGGCCGGTTATTTATATGCCAAGAATAAAAACCTGTTCGAGGACAAGGTCTGGATAGGCGGCGATGAGGGCGATTATCATAACCTCGGTGTCAATCTTTCGCAGGGCGAAGGATATAGGGCAGGCATTGCCGCCGCATGTACGTTTAAAGATTACCGGTATGCGTACTACTCGGTAAAGATACATGAATTCACACGCCGTGTCCACTCGTATCTGCATACGCCGATCGCCTATTCTTTTTTGCGGTCGCCGGGATATCCGTTCTATCTCGCCGGTGTCTATTCCTGCGTCGGCATCCATCCGCGCACGGCAAAATTGATCCAGGTCCTTATGCTCGCATTCATGGCGGCATGCCTGCCGTTCATCGGCTGGCGGTATTGGAAGACGACGGGCTTTTTGTCCGGATGCATCGCGGCATGGCTTTTTGAACGTTATTTTGCCCTGGAGCCGTGGCGGATCATGTCTGAACCGCTCAATATATTCATGCTGACAGTTTGGCTGCTTGTATTCATGGCTTGGGAACGCCGCGTAGAGGATCAGCGTTCTTTTTTTTGGGTAGGATTGATGTCCGGACTGGTCTTTTTTGTCCGCGGTTCGAATTTTTTGATCGCGGTCATTGCGTTTATATTCATGATGCTCAGGCAGAATACGAAAAAGGGCCTCGTCCGGCGCCTGGGTCTGTTTTTAACAGGATTTTTTTTGATCATAGGGCCATGGAGCGTCTATGCGTCTATGCACAGCGGGAGATTCCTTCTTTTGAACGACCAGCTCGGACAGCTGACGCTTGACGGTAACAATGAAGATAGTATCTCACGGGGTGTTTGGAACCCGTTGTATGCTAGGGGAAACGACAGGCAGGAAGGTTTCTTTTACAATACACCGGACATAAAGCCCTTGCCGACCGCTCTTAGGGTCGCCCGGTTCTACCGAAAGCATGTTTCCGATCTCCCGCAGCTTTTTTTTAATAAACTTATCGCCGGATTCGGCAGTTTTTATTGTTACATTATCCTTGCCATGCTCTTATATTATCTTGTCGCGGTTATGGCGCGCGCGCGCGATATCCCGCTCTTCCCGGCAATTTTTTTTATCACTATTTTTATAAATACCCTGGTAACGTTCGGCTGTTTCCGGTTCACCCTTGTCTTTATGCCGTTTTTTCTTTTGCCTGCGGTCTATCTACCGTTATATGCTGCGGGTGTGGCGTGGAGGCTTGGCTTGAAACGACGGTCGCTACCGGAACCGGTAGCGAAATAACCCCCAATACATTTCGAGCGCTTTCAGGAAGGTCATTTTTTTTCCTTCTTTCGACGGCCGCGCCTCGTAGGCGATAGGGACCTCTATGATCCTATACCCTTTTTTGACGCATCGCGCGGTTATCTCGGTCTCGAACATGAAATTTGACGACTCGATGGGGATGCCGCTGATGACATCTCTTTTAAAGACTTTATAACCCGTGTTGACGTCCGTCAGAGATATCCCGTACAGAAGGCGCATCGTGAGCGAGGTAATGCGGTTGGCAAGGGCATTGTACCATTTCATGTTTTTGATCGATCCTTTAAAACGCGAACCGAAGACGATCGCGGCATTGCCGTTCAGTATCGGCCCCAGAAGCGCCCTATAGTCCCGGGGGTCGTATTCGAGATCGGCATCCTGTATGAGGATGATATCTCCGCTGGCCCTGGTCAGCCCGAGCTTGATACTTGCGGCCTTGCCGGTATTTTTTTTGTTAGAGAGGACGATGATAGCATCTCCGCCGGCAATAGTCGCTAAAAATTCGGCCGTGCCGTCGGTAGAGCCGTCGTCGACTATTATGGTTTCTGTTACGAGCCGGGGCGGGAGCGTCGCGCTTCTGATCTTGGCGATCAAAAGCGGTAAGGTAACTCGCTCGTTGTAGCATGGGATAATGATCGATAACTTCAAAGTTTTACCAGGTGATCGCGTACAGGTACATGGATACTTTCCCGTCGATAGACTTGGACTGGGTCGCAAGTTTGAAATGTTCCAACCCCGCGCCCCCCAGGTAATAGAGGCGGTAGATAAGCGAAACGGCAAGTTTCCGGTCGGCCACAACGATCGAATAGGTGTTCCCGGCCGAGAGGAGTATAACCGAAAGCGCCCCCGGGCCTTCCCCGGTCGGGACCTCTTTCACCGTAGTGCCGTCCCGGTATATGACGCTTACGATCTTATGCTTGTCGGCGAGAGGATACCCCGTTATGTCGACGGTTTTTTGCGCGACGTCAAGTTTGAGGCCGTTCGCGAACGTAACGACAGTTCCCCGGCGTTCGACCTCGGGAGACGCTTTTTCTGCATAGAGCGGCCCGCCGCCGGATATCCCCCACAGGATGCGGACGTAATTATTGCCTGCCTTTTCTTTCAGTATTTTTTTTGCATAGCCGGGGTTTGTCGTTTTT
>JAQURW010000269.1 GCA_028715425.1 Candidatus Omnitrophota bacterium | reverse complement strand
ACGCCGCGGCAGCTGGCCCGGCGAATGGGCTTGTCTGAAAAGACACCGCTCACACCGGGCTGCTTGCCGTTTCTTCATAAAACAGGGCTTGTTCACATGATCCATGCGACCGGTGAACAAATGGCATACGGAAGCGCATTGAGCGATCTGTCGACGATTTACAAGGTCCAGGAAATACTTGATGATGAGTTCGCGATCTGGAGCAAGGCCGATACCGACCGCGCGGCTGGAAGGATCACAGCGATGCTTTTTTCAGTTCCAGGATCTGCCAAACGAAAGACAGATTTTGACGCGATCGTCCTGGATGACGGGACTACCCAATCAGCCGGCGATATGAACGGAAAGATCGTCCAATGGTTCTATACGGGAAAGGGACTTAAGGATGGGGATTACATTATTACCGAAGCGGACCTTGGCGGGTCCAAGACATTTATGAGAAAAAGAAAAGTGGCAAGCCTTCCCTTGAATGTTGCCGGGAAAGAAGGGACGAAGGTAAAAGTTATCTTTATCGCGGAAAATGACCGGAATTTCGGGCTGGTGCTTAATTGCTACTATTATACGGATTATGAAAAAGGCGATACGGCGCGGCCGGTCTTTAGTTTCAAATATTTCCGAAAACTCGGAAAAGTCGTGAAGATCGATCTTGCGGCTCTCGATATAATATTTGCCTTTTATCGTATTAAGAAAAAAATGATTTCTATGGAGCGACCCTACAGGACCCGCGTATCAACCTTAGGTTTTGTAAACGTCAATACGAAAAAAATAGGTATACCCGCATTGGACAGGAAACTATCGCATGGCGCCCCGATTCATGTGTCTAAGGCGCTTATGAGAAAGGGACTGTCCGGAAAGGACGTTGTTGTTCTTCTAGAAGACGATGGAAACCACGGTCAGGTTATCAACGTATATCTTGAGGAGAACTACGCAAAAAAGAATAAGACAGACCCGCTTTTGACATACAAATATTGTGAAGGCATCCGCAAGACCGCCGTGCCGGTTACCCTGGGGGAGATGGATGTTGTCGATGCCTATCACGGCAAAAAACTTTCCATTCTCGGTCGGGCTTGCGAAACAACGGTGACTAGAGGTAATCTTGGATGCGGTGTGTGCAGGGTACAATTTTATGGCCGCAGGGAAGAGGGGATGTCTGCTGCGTTTAATATTCCGCGGGAACTTATGGCTCAAGGGGCTCTTGGCAAAAGAGTCGTTGTGCGCGTTGAAAACGATCCGAACCATGGACAGGTGATCAATATCTATTTTAAATCCGCGTTTATCGCGTCCGCGGAGCCTAAACCTATTATTACGTATGCGTTCATCCCGGAAAGAATGCAGCGGGGCAAAAAAGGCGCTTGCCGTTCAGTGAACCTCGCAGACCTTGATATCGAGAGTTACTATCGTGGCAAGACGACGGTACAACCTGTAGGTATGCGGAGTACGGAGATACCGGTTTTATACTGGCAGAACAAATTCGGCGACGGTTTTGACGCTGTCTGGGGCAAAAAACTTTTGACCGGCAAATCTATCAGGTTCGGCCTTTCACCGGCTGCGAAGCGCGTGTTTGACAAAAACAAGACAGGGCAACGAGTTCAGGCGAGGATCCGGGATGATAAGGATTACGGATCATACATCGAACTTTTTAAAGGCAATCGTACCGTGGCAACATTTTACTACATGAAAAATATCGGCAAATGTGTTCCTGCGGATATAGAGAAGCTTGCCTTCCTGGACTATGTAGCGGGGGAACCAAATGTTTATGGGAAACCGACGATACCGAGGCCCTATTATCACGATACCCCGATCAGTAAGGACAGACCGAGAATACGGCCGACGCATCGGGGACGGCCGCGTATCGTCATCTCAAGACTGGACATTCTTGCGGGGAAGATGCCGGTGTTTATACCGGTCGAAGATGAAACGCATGGGTACCTGTTCCATGTTCATGACCAGGAAGAATACAAACGCGACCGGCAAAGAAAACCCGATCTCGTCATGGTAAGGAATCGTCATTTCAATTCGCTGGTGCCTATCGATGCTTTAGAGATATACCAGGCTCGGGAGTTTATTGACAAAGGAATCTATGGCATGGCGATACAGTTATTAGACGGTATACTTCGGCGTGAGCCGAAAAGACGCGAAGCGTTAATCCTTATCAAGATAGCGCGCGATCTGCGCGACGCGCGGCTGAACAAAATGCGGAAACCATCCGGCATTTCTCAAAAGAACCGCTTTGATTTCTACCTTGCAGCTTTAGCCGATTCCCTGATGACGGGTGACGCTATTGCCGGGCAAAGAGCGCTGGAGTATTTTAAAGAAAAAATCACCAAAAACAAGAAAGAGGCCAAAGATCTATCGGTACGGCTTTCCGGGAAACTTGTGTTTGACAGGCTGCTGCCGGCGGCAACGGCTCTAGGCGTTGCTTCCCTGCGCATACTTTCGGAATTTCCGGACGAATATAAAACTATCGGGACGGCGGTTAAGGTCAGCGAATCGATTGAGTATCAGGGAATATATCGGGATGCCGTTAGAAAAACGGCCGCGGAGTTTTTTGAATCTATCCAAGAAGAGCATTTATTTCGTTCTCCGGGGCAATCGCCAATCGAGGCAGAGAGTCAACTGCACGGGATCGGATGGTATTTAAACAAGATAGGAGAGTATCGTCTTTTGTCCCGGGTGGGCGAGATCAAGACAGGGTATCTT